>CAYVVX010000119.1:9264-10778 GCA_964455315.1 uncultured Planctomycetales bacterium
GGCCCCGATGAGTCGCAGCGTGTCCCCGTCATTGTTGAGTGAGCCCCAGTTGGCCTGGGCCACGGAGGCAATGCTGCTCTCCAGGCCGGCCAGCGACCACTCGGCGACGAAGTCGGCCAGGTTGGGATGGCTGGGCGCCGGCAACAGCCGGGCGATGACCATGATGCCGTTGCCGGGAATGGTCACGCCGGAGACGTTGCTGACCTGGGTGATGTTGAAGGTTTCGTCATAGAGCGTGTGCAGGGTGATGGGCGATGGGGTGAGATTGCAGACCTCGATCCATTCCCATTCGCCGGCGGGGCTGGTGCTGTTGGCCGGGTTGTACATGATCTCCGTGATCACGACCCGGTTGAAGTCCTGGATGAACAGGCGGACGGCAGCGATGTTGGAATCGGCGGCGCCGTCGTTGGCCTTGAAGGTGAAGCTGTAGAACCCGGTGGCAGTCGGTGAGGGAGTCAGGGTCACCGTGTTGCCGGCCAGCGGGGTGTTGAGGACCACCGGGGCATTCCCGTTATTGGGATCGGTGAGCGTGCCGGGGGAACCGGCGGTGGGGGCCTCTCCCAGCGGGTCGGAGGTGATGATGTAGACCAGCGGTTGCGGAGCGCTGTCCGGATCGGTCGCGGTTAGGGTGATCACGATCGGCGCGGCGCCGCGGTTGAGCTCGACGGTCTGGTTGGATGCCACCGGCGGGACCACGCTGGCGGAATCGGGAAGGATCGCCGGAGAGCCGATGTCCACGCCGCCGTCGGGCTGCGAGGAATAGGCCCCGTTTAAGCCGGTCTGCGAGAGCTGCCAGCTGCCCCCCAGATCGTTGCCGGTGTTGGTCAGGTTGCCGAAGGTCGCGTAGAGGCTTCGGCCGCTGTTGCCGGTCACCGGCCAGTTGTTGACGCCGCTCTGGTAGGCGACGACATCGAGCAGGCTGCCGTCCGCGGCCAGGACGCGGAGGGTGTCCCCCGTATTGGACAGCGAGGGCCAGCTTGCGGCGTCGATACCGATGATCTGCGGGGCGGTCAGCGGGGACCACTCGGCGAGGAACTGCGCCAGCGTGCGGCTGGGGTTATCGCCGGGGACCAGCACGACCCGGCCGGGAACCGGCCCGGCCGCCGGTGGGGCGAACTTGCCGGCGAGGTTGCCGAAGGTGTTTTCGCTGGCGTCGAGCAGACTGTGTAACTCGATGGGCGCCGCGGTGAAGTTGGCGATCTCGATCCACTCCCAGTCGCCGTCGGCGGTGTTGGCAGGATCGCTCATGATCTCGGTGATGACGATGCGGTTGGCGGTGTCCTGCAAGTCGACGCGGATTGTGGCGACGTTGGAATCACCGCCGCCGTCATTCACTTTGAAGGTGAACGCGAAGAGACCGGTGGCGCCGGGAGCCGGCGTGAACACGGCACGGTTGTCGCCGGCGGGCATGAGCGTGCTGCCCGAAGCCAGGACGTTGCCCTGAATGTCGCGGAGGGTGCCGCCGGAGCCGGCCGTGGGTGCGACTCCCGTCACGGTCGAGACGAGCACGTAGC
>CAYVVX010000120.1:0-10765 GCA_964455315.1 uncultured Planctomycetales bacterium
GGGACTGTCCGCAAAGCGACTGAGAAACTGGTCTATGGCCTCTTCCCGATCGCCGTCTCTGGCGACGGGCGGGGGGCGCAGATTGGCATCCGCCATGATCTCACTCTCCTGTTGGCAGCCCCGTAGTCTAGCAGGCCAGCGCGATATTGGCCACGGTCTCTTTCCCCCCGCCGGCCGGTCGTTGAGGGTGCGTGCCACGCCCCGGCTGTCGCGGCGGTGGTGGCCGCAAAGCGACCTGTCCGTGCGCCGGGGCTTCGTCCCCGGTGGGGGGACGCCCGGGCTGGCAACCGGAGGTGCGTCCCGCGTATCATCTGCTGAAGGCAGTGCAGGCTTCCCCATCCGGCCTCCACGCCCTGAGACACTGACATGTTCTCGACGCTGCTGACTATCGTGCTGGTGCTGGCCGACGTGCTGGTGGCACTGGCGGTCGTCACCGTGCTGCGCCGCCCCCGCGAGCCGCGGGCCATGGTGGCCTGGATCCTGGTCCTGATCCTGCTGCCGCTGGTGGGGCTGGTGCTGTTCTGGCTGATGGGGGAGCCGCGGATCGAACGAACCCGCCGGCGGCGGCATCGGCGCCGCTCGCAGATCGAGCACGTATTCCATCGCAACGCCCGAAAGTACTGGGGCGGGCACACCCCCGCACCGGCCGCCATTTCCGACGAGTTGACCCAGCTCATGCGCGTGGCCACCCGGATCAGCACCCATCCGCCCACGCGGGGCAACCAGGTGGAGCTGCTCTTCGAATCCGAGCAGTCGTTTCACGTGGTGATGGAGGCGATCGCGTCAGCCCGGCATCACGTCCACCTGGAGTACTACATCTTCCAGCCCGACGAGACCGGGGCGGCGGTGCGCGATCTGCTGGCCCGCAAGGCGGCCGAGGGCGTGCAGTGCCGCGTGCTGCTGGACTACATCGGCTGCTGGTCGCTCTCCGGCGGCTTCCTGCAGCCGATGGAGGAGGCCGGCGTGGAGGTGCTCTTCTTCATGCCGGTGGTGCCGTGGCGGGGGCGCTGGCGGGTCAACTTCCGCAACCATCGCAAGATCGTGGTGGTCGACGGCCAGGTCGGTTTCACTGGCAGCCAGAACATCGGCGACGAATATCGCGGGCGGCGGACGAAGTACGGGCCCTGGCGGGACACGCAGATGCGCATCATCGGGCCGGCGGTGCAGCATCTCCAGGAGGTCTTCATCGAGGACTGGTTTTTCGCCGGCGGGGATGACCTGGTCGACGAGGCCTACTTCCCACCGGTCGAACCTGCCAGCGACCAGATCGTCCAGGTGGTGCCGTCCGGCCCGGACCTGCCCTGTCTGGCGATGTACCAGCTCTTCTTCGCCGCCATCGGCATCGCCAGGCGGTCGGTCCGGGTGATCACGCCGTACTTCGTCCCGGACACCAGCATGATCGTGGCCT
The DNA here is from genome assembly GCA_964455315.1 of uncultured Planctomycetales bacterium. Taxonomy (GTDB): domain Bacteria; phylum Planctomycetota; class Phycisphaerae; order UBA1845; family PWPN01; genus CAYVVX01. The sequence continues at coordinate 1,409 of CAYVVX010000120.1, forward strand.
TGCAGTCGGCGGCCCATCGCGGCGTGCGGGTGCAGTTGATGATCCCCTCGCGGTCGGACAACCGCTGGGTGCTCTGGGCGGGCCGGAGCTTTTACGAGGAGTTGATCGCCACGGGCGTGGAGATCCTCGAGTACGACCACGGCATGCTCCATTCCAAGGTCATGATCGTGGACGAATCCTGGGCCATGGTCGGCTCGGCGAACATGGACGAGCGCAGCTTCCGACTGAACTTCGAGGTGACCGCGATCCTCTACGACGCGGGTCTGGCGGGCGTGTTGTGCGCGGACTTCGCCGCGTTGGAATCCCGCTGCCGCCGCATCAGCGGGGCCCTCCACGGGCGCGGCTCGATCTTCGAGAGTGCCCTGCTGGGCCTGGCCAGGATGAGCAGTCCGCTCATCTGAGCTGGTGCCGCCGGCCGCGCGGAGCCTATTTCTCGTCGATCAGCGCGGCGATGTCCGCCTGCTTGCCGATGACCAGCATGGAGTGTCTCTTGGCCAGCACCGTATCGGCCGGAGGCATGAACAGAAGCTGCTTGGTGTCCTTCATGCGCAGGGCGATGACCAGGATGTTGTACTTCTTCCGCAGGTGCAGCTCGGCGAGCGACTTGCCGGGAAAGGACTCCGGCATGCTCAACTCCACCACGCGGTACTCTTCGGAGAGCGGCAGGAACTCCAGCAGGTCGGGGTTGATGATCCGCTGGGCCATGCGCTCGGCGGTCTCGCGCTCCGGGAAGATCACCTCGGTCGCCCCGACCGCCTTGAGGATGGAGGCGTGGTCCTCGCTCTTGGCCTTCGAGCGGATGAGCTTGACCCCGATCTGATGCAGGTGGAGGGTGCACAGCACGCTGGACTCGATGCTCTCGCCGAGGCTGACCACGGCCTCGTCGATCTTGGCGGTGACCACCGACTTGAGCGCCTCCAGGTCGCGGGCGTCGGTGATGACCGCCCGCTGGACGTCGTCGCGGATGGCGGCGACCGCCGACTCGCGGGTGTCGATGGCCAGGACTTCGCAGCCCAGGCTGGCCAGCTTGCGAGCCAGATGGCTGCCGAACTGCCCCAGTCCGATGACACAGACCTGTTTCATAGCACGAACCTTTCAAAGCCCCGGGCCTTTCGACACCGCGGGCTGCCGCGGCGCGCGGGCCGCTAACCGATCATCAGCCGTTCCTCAGGCAACCGCACGGCGTGGGTTTTCCGTTCCATGAACGTCAGGGCGACGGTCAGTGGACCCAGTCGGCCGATGAACATGGTGACGATTATCCAGAGTTGCCCCAGCGGGCTCAAACTGGGTGTGATGCCGGTGGACAGCCCGACGGTCGCGAACGCGGAGACCTGCTCGAAGACGAGATCCTGAAGCAGGCATCGCGGCCGGGCCACGTTCATCTCGGTCAGCGCCAGGATCATCACGCCCAGCATGTTGAAGGCCCCCGCGGTGGCGACCAGCAGACCGGTCCGGCGGACCAGGTCCACGGGCAGCCTGCGGTTGAAGATGGTCACGTCGTCCTGCTGCTGCAGGCGGGCCCTCAGCCGCGCCACCCACACCGCCAGCGAGGTGGTTTTCACGCCGCCCGCGCAGGAGCCCGGAGAGCCGCCCACGAACATCAGGGCGATGATCCACAGCAGCGCCGGCACCGGCATGGCCGCGACATCGACGGAGTTGAACCCCGCCGTCCGGCTGGTGATGGACTGGAACAGGGCGTTGCCCATGTAGGACAGGGGGCCGCCCCAGTGCAGGCGGCCGACCCCGATGAGCATCAGCAGAGCCGCCCCGGCGATGATCAGGGCGAAGCTGGTGCGAAGCACGACGCGGCTGTTCAGCGTCCAGGCGATGGGGTTTCGCCGCCGGAGCACCCGCCGCCCGAACCGGCCCAGCCCCTCGAAGAGCACCGTGTAGCCCAACCCGCCGAGGATGATCAACGCGCTGATCACGCACATGAAGCCGACGTTGCCGCGGATGGAGATCAGGCTGTCGGAAAACAGCGAGAAGCCCGCGTTGCAGAACGCCGAGATGGCGTGAAACACGCTGTTGAACACCAGCTCCCCGCGGGGAACATCGCGGGTGTCGAACAGATACAGCAGCCACGCACCCAGCGCCTCGAGCCCCAGGGTCAGCCCGATGATGTACTTGAGGTTGTGGCTGAACTTCGCCGCGGCGCTGCGCTGGTAGAAGGTGTCCTGCAGCATGGCCTGCGACCGGAAGGAGATCTTCCGGCCGGCCACCTGCAGAAGCATGGCCGTGAAGGTCATGATGCCCAGTCCGCCGAACTGGATCAGCAGCATGATCACCACCTGCCCGAACCGGCTGAAGTCGTTGGGCGTGTCCAGCACGATCAGTCCGGTGACGCAGACGGCCGAGGTGGAGGTGAACAGGGCTTCGAGCGGGCCGACCTGGCGGGCGCCGTGGGACACGGGCAGGACCAGCAGGATGGCCCCGGCGACGATGAGCCCGGCGAAGCTGCCCACCAGGAACGTCTCCGGGCGGCTCATGGCCCGGATGAACATCTCGTGAACGGGCTCGCGGGTGGTCATGTCGTCGTTATCCGCCAGGCCTGGCTGTGGGGACGGTTCACCTGAGCCATTGTGCGCCGCTTTCAGCCCGCTGGCCAGAGGGGGCGTCCGGCGGGATCAAGTGCAGAGCCCACGGATGCGGATCCGTGGGCTCGGGCGCGGACGTCTCGGGCTCGGCGCCGCGGGCACCGCGGGTGACCGGCCTACTCCTTGCCGAAATTCGAGTCGAAGGCGAAGGCGGACGGGGGGAAGTCAACCTTCTTGACGAACGCGCAGGCCTCGGCGGCGCCGTGCTCGCGATCCATGCCGCTGTCCTCCCACTCGACCGAGAGCGGCCCGTCGTAGCCGATCTCGTTGAGGGCCCGGATGATGCCCTCGAAGTCGATCGAGCCGTGCCCCAGCGAGCGGAAATCCCAGTAGCGGTCGGAACTGCCGAAATCAACGTGCCCGCCGAAGACGCCGGCCCGGGTGGGGGTCTTCGACCAGTACACGTCCTTCATGTGCACGTGGAAGATGCGGTCGCGGAATTCGCGGATGAAGCGGACGTAATCGACGCCCTGGTAGCCGAAGTGGCTGGGGTCGTAGTTGAAGCCGAAGCGCGGGTGGCCCTTGATCGCCTCGATGGCCCGCGCGGCCGAGGCGATGTCGAAGGCGATCTCGGTGGGATGCACCTCCAGCCCAAAGTAGACGTCCTCCTGCTCGAAGACGTCCAGGATGGGCTTCCAGCGCTTGGCGAAGTCCTTGTACCCGTTCTCGATCTGCCCCGGCACCACCGGCGGGAAGCTGTACAGCAGGTGCCAGATGCTGCTGCCGGTGAAGCCGTTGACCACCACCCGCTTGAGCCGCTTCTTGACCGTGGCGGGGGCGGCGTCGAAGAACTTCCTCGCCGCCCGGGCGGTGTCCATCATCTCCGCGGCGGCCCGCTTGCGGACGCCTTCGGCGCTGCCGTCGCCCCACACGTGCGGCGGGAGGATGGCCTTGTGGCGCTCGTCGATGAGGTCACATACGGCCTGTCCGACCAGGTGGTTGCTGATCCCGAAGCAGACCAGCTTGTTCTTCTCGAACTGTTCCCACTTGCGCTTGCAGTAGCTGCGATCCTCGAGGGCTTTGCTGACCTCGAAATGGTCGCCCCAGCAGGGCAGCTCGATGCCGTCGTAGCCGAACTTCTTGGCTTTCTTGCAGGCCACGTCGAACTTCAGATCCGCCCACTGTCCGGTGAAGAGTGTGACCGGTCGACCCATCGCTGCCCATCCTTTCGTGTTGCCTGGAACGCGAGTTGGAACCTCAAAAGCGCGGCGGGATATTACCACACGTCCGGCGTCGCGGCAACGACCCTGCCGGGAAGGGAACTGCGCTGACGGCACCCGTCGTTGGGCCGTATCTCCATACACCCAAAGAGGTTAAGTTGTTCCGCGAGGCCCCGGCGGGTCGCACGCCTCCGGGGTTGGGGCGGCGAACCGGCTCACGGGCCGTAGTGGGCGAGCAGTGCCGGCACGATGCCGGGCCCTGACAGCCCCTTGAGCCGCCAGCGCTCGCTGAAGCGGGTGAACACCGGAGAGACACCAAAGGTATGGTGGGCTCGACGCAGTCCGGAGAGCAGATCCTCGGGCCCGATCGCCGCCCGGTCCGCGGAGGCGGACTCGAACCGGGCGAACCAGCCCACCAGCGCCGGCAGCAGCATCAGCGCGGTCAGTCCGGACAGGGCATCGGCCCGGAAGTAGCCTTCCCCGGCGAAGGCGTGACTGTCCAGCTTGAGCCGCATTGAGCGCAGCAGCGGCTCGAGCGCCTCCTCCGCGGCCGGGCCCACCGCGTGAACCTGCTCGAAGGTGATCGCCGCCCAGTCGGGATTCACCCGCGGAATCGCGCCGGTGGCGGCGGCGAAGCGGCGGGCCTGCCCGTAGCGGCGCAGGGAGCGGCGCCAGCGGGTGAAGATCGAGGCCCGCAGCATCTCCGGATCGTCGCTGAGGGCATGCAGGAACAGCCACTCGCGGAACAGCCTCAGCGACTTGGCCGGCGGCGGTACCGGGTCGGCGGCGGGCGCGGACGCCTCCGCGACCGAAGCGGTGATCAGCAGCTCGATCAATTCCGCGAACCGCTCGCCGCGGACCCGGTCCAGCCGCACCTCCGCGAGCAGCCCGTGCAGGTGGGCCGCCGCCCGCAGCCGCGCCCGGATCGACAGCGACGGCTCCTCCAGAAGCCTCTGAAACGCGCCGGCCAGGGCTTCGAGCTCGGCGGCGTCGAGCGGTCCGCAGGAAGGCCACCCCGGCAGCGTGCGCATCGGCGTGGCATGAACCTCCCCGGCGAGCTTGCGAAGCACGGTGAGCTGCGCGGCCATCGAGCGCCCCTGGTTCGACGCCACCGAGGGGCAGTCGAAGCGCAGATCCATGCGGACGTCATCGGCGCCGGGCGTGGGCACGAACGGATACAGCCGGCAGGGCAACGGCTTGGAATCCACGCCGGTCTCGGCGTGCAGCCGGCAGCGCTCGTCGTCGCCCAGGAACACGCATCGCCCGTCGGCGCGATGGGCGAGCCTGGCGAGCCGGCGGCCGCCGAAGCGGTAGGACACGAACAGGGGGTGATCGGCGATCTTCGTTGCCCAGCCCGCGTCGAGAATGCGGCGGCGCTCCTGGGCGGTGACGTTCACCACCAGGTTGCGGCAGCAATAGCCGCAACTGTGGCAGTCGAAGCGCTGAAAGACGGGCAGGTGCAGATTCACCGGATCATTCTTGCCTTGCCCGGGCGACTAGTCCAGCCGCACGTGGATGATTCCGTCGCGGATGTCGACCGGATAACTGGTCACGCACGCCCGGCTGCCCTGCGTCGAGGCCCCGTCGCACAGGCGGAACTTCCAGCCGTGCCAGGGGCAGGAGACCACGCCGTCGACCACCTCGCCGGCGGCGAGATTGCCGTTGGCGTGCGGGCAGGCGTTGTCGATGACGTGTACGGACCCGTCCGCCAGCCTGAACACGGCCAGCTCGCGCCCATCGAGCTCCAGGAAGACACCGCGATCGAATGCGGCCTTCTCCAGGGGCAGCAGGGGGGTCCAGCCGTCAGTGCTTGGAGGCAAGGGCGTGCTCCGCAAGCGAAGCCGGCCCACCCGTGGGTGAGCCGGCGAAAACACATGATGGATCGCGCTCTTCGCCGATCAGGGTCAGCGAAGGGGGCTCAACCTCAGGGCATCCGGGTGTCGGTGGTGAACATGTCCGGATAGGCCAGTTCCTCCTGCTCCTCCTGGATGATGATGGTGGGCTTGAGCAGGATGAGCAGGACGAACTCGTCCTTCACGCGGGATCGGTTGGTGTATGCCCGCTTGAGCACGGGGATCTTGCTGAGGATGGGCACGCCGGCCTCGACCTCGGTTTCGCCGGCGAGTTTCAGGCCGCCAAGCAGGGCGGTGCCGCCGTCAGGGACGGAAATCGCCGTTTTGATCTCGGTGATGGAGAACTCGGGCGTCTGGAAGAAGGTCGCGATGGCGCCCTGCTGAACCGGTATGGTGTTGAACTGCACGTCGGTCACTTCCGGCTGGACCTGGAGCGTCACGTATTTGCGATCGGCCGAAACAGTCGGCGTGACCTCCAATGTTCGGCCGCGCGGCAGGCTCGAGGTAATGGGGATGGCACCTAAGGCCGCTTCTCCGCCAACACCGGTACCGCCGACCGGCGTGAAACCCGGACTGGCAACATAAGAGACCAGGGTATTGACCTGAATGTAAGCGGACCGGCCGTTGTAGGCGGACAGTCGCGGAGCATCCACCGACGACTTGCGAGCATCCATCTGGGTGGCCCGCATCATGAAGTCGACCTGGATGTTGTCCAGGAAGCTGCCGAACACCTGGAAGGCCGGGTCGACCACACCACCACCGAGACTGCCGGGGACGCCGGTGGTTCGGGGGGCGGTGAGGTCGGAGGTATTGTTCACCAGGGGAATCGGGGTGGTGTGGCGGTCCCAGTAATTGCCAGCGCTGCCCTGGGGCACGTAGCCGACCTGCTGGTAGGGCTGGCCGAAGGGACCGCCGGGAACCAGGGGCTGGCCGAATCCGCCCGGGGAGGGCAGGAAGCCGAGCTGCGTGGCCCGGCGCGGCTGCATCAGCAGGGCGCCGGTGGCCGGATCGCGGACCGGGAAGCCCTGGGGGTTGACGGCGTTGTCGTAGCCGGCATTGCCGCTGTTGAGAACCACGTCGAGGTCGACGCCGATCTCCTCCAGGAAGTTGCTGGTCATGGTGATGAAGCGGGCTTCGACGACGACCTGGATGTCCTTGGACTCGCGAAGCTGCTTGAGCAGGTCGCGAAGCTGCTCGTGAACTCCGGCGGTGTGCCGCACGATCATGCGATCGTTCCAGACGTTGAGCGAGCCGATGCCCTCGCCTGCGGCAGCGCCGTCGCCACTGGTCCAGGTGCCGGGGGCGATCTGCTCCTTGATCATGTCCTCCAGTTCGGTGATTAATTCCTCGCGATCTTCCTCGCTGGAGTCGTCGTCGTCGTCATCGCCCTGCCCGCCGAATCCGCCGCCGCCACCACCACCGAATCCGCCGCCGCCGCCACCGAACCCGCCGCCGCCGAATCCACCGCCTCCGAGCCCGCCGCCGCCGAACCCGCCGAGTCCGCCGCCTCCGAGCCCGCCGCCGCCGAACCCGCCGAGTCCGCCGCCTCCGAGCCCGCCGCCGCCAAATCCGCCGAGTCCGCCGCCCTGGTTGTTGCTGGGGGCGCTGAAGCTCTGGATCTTGACCAGCAGGTCACGGACATCGTAGACCCGGGTGATCGTCTTGCGGTCCAGATCCTCGCGGGTGGATATGCGCAGGATGCCTTCGATCAGGTCGGCGCCGACTTCCACCTCCGGGCCCGCGACATTGCTGAGCACCACGTCCAGCGCCGCTTCCAGCTTGACCTCGCGAAGATTGATGCCGGACACTTCGGTATTCTGGTCGATGGCGAAGTCTGCCAGCGTGCGCCAGTTCACGTCGATGGAGACATCGCCCTGCTGGCGGAAGAACTCAATGGCGTCCTCGAAGCGGGTGCCCGGCGGGAAGTTCACAGTAGGCAGCGTCTGCTGAAGCTTGAGCCGGGTGCTGGTGTCGGCCTCGGTCTCGCCGGTGAGCCCCTCGCCGAACGGGTCGCGCTTGGAGATGATCTGCCATCGTTTCGGATCGGGGTATTTCACCGGCTCGTCACGGTCACCGATGACCACCGGCGTCCGGGTTCGTTCCACGTCCTCCATGGCGCTCTGGAAGTCCTCCAGGAACTCCCGGCGGTTCTGCACCTGCTTGCGCAGGACCGAGGTGGAGTGCAGGTCATCGATCATCCACTTGGCCCGCTCGAAGTTCGGGTCCATGACCAGCACTTCGTTGAGCACGTCGACGGCCTTGTCGTATTCCCGCTCCTTGCGAAGCTGGCCCACCCGCGACATCAACTGGGCGATGGCGTCGTCGCGCTCCTTCTGATCCAGGGTGAACCGCTCCCGCTCCCGCTCGATCGCTTCGCTGCGCTGGAGCTGGGCCTGTTCCTCCGCATAGTATTCCTGCTCCCGGTCGATATGCCGGCCGAGCGCGGCCAGGCTGCCCGCCAGCCGCTCGTAGGCCTCCGGCGGTTCGGCGTAGAGCCGGACCGCGTCGAGCTGGCTGGTGGTCTGAGCGAGCAGATCGCGGGCCTGCTCGAAACTGTGCTCGACCTCGGCCAGGCGGCGGATCTCGGCCTCGTTGGTCTGGAACTGGAGCACAGCCCGCTCCCAGTTCATCTTGCGGCGGGCCGTGGATTCCTCCAGCAGCCCGGGCTGGCCTTCGGCGGCGCGCTGCTGCCGGATGTCCTCGAGCCCGGCGATCGCCGCCGGGTTGTTGGGGTCGATCTTCAGAACCTGCTGATACTTCTGCTCGGCGAGGTCGAACTGGCCGCGGGCGGCGGCCGCATCGCCGGCCTGGATGAGCCCGCCGGCCTCTCCGGACGCGCTCACCGAGACCGCGGCGGCCGGCGCCGCGGGGATCGGGCGGGGCGGCGTCTGGCGGGCGGCGACGGGGGACATCTGGCCGCCGCCGACCGCGGTGCTGCCGATCACGGTAACCTGGTCGCCGGGTTCGACGCGAGGCCTGGCCACTTCGGTCTTGACCTGCTGGTCGAGGGACTCCTGCCGCTGAATGAGGCTCAGGCCGTCGCGAGCCTGGCGCTGCTGGGCCTGTCCGGCGTACTTGTTGTCCAGTACGGCCTGGTAGAGCTCGCGGGCCTTGGCCGTGTTCTTGGATTCGTAGGCCTTGCGACCGTCCTCGAGCTGCTGGCGGGCGCGGTTGGACTGCGGAATGGCGCTCTTGAGCTCCTCGATGAGCTTATCCCGCCCGGTCTTCTGGGTGTCGTCGAGCTTGTCGCGATCGACGTCGAGGAGCACCTGCTGAGCCTTCTGGTAGTCACCCTGCTCGAAGAGCCTGGTCGCTTCGGAGAGTTGCTCGGCCGGGGTGGCCGCCATCAGCAACGGCACCAGCAGAGCCGGCAGCCAAAGGAGCAGCCGCGGAGCATTGCGACGGGATTTCACCGAGAAGCCTCCTTTGATGTTGCTCGCGGTCGCGAGCCGGGTAGGAATTCGCCAGACGCAGGAGGGATGGGAACCCCGGCGACCCCGCGGGTGTCGATTCCGCCCGCCGCCACGAGTTCACAACGTTCTGTTCCGGGGCTTTCCTCACCACCTCGCGGCGACGCGTCAGTCGCCGCGGGCTGCACCGATCATCCCCGATTCACATCCATCTCTTCATCCGGCGGCATCATGTCCCGATACCGCCTCACGTCGCCGCAGAGTGTACCGCAGGGCTTCCAGCGATGCCAGTCCCCCGGGGGACTGATTTCCGCCGGTCGGAGCGGGCTTCAGGAGCCGC
>CAYVVX010000121.1:0-10737 GCA_964455315.1 uncultured Planctomycetales bacterium
TGCAAAGAGTAACAGTCCGGGATATCGAGCAGTTCAGGGCACAGCGCCTGGCGATCGGCCTGAGCGCCTGCTCCGCGAACAAGGAGGTCCGCGTCTTGCGACGGGTCTTCAATTTGGCCGTGCTCAGGGGCTACTTGCCGGCGGGTCAAAACCCATGCAATGGGATTCCCATGCTGCGCGTGGCTTCCAAGCGTCCGGCCTATGTGAGCCCGGATGCGTTCGAGCAGATGTTTCGATCGGCCCCCGATACTCTCTGGAGAGCACTGCTCGCGGTGTTGTACACGACGGGGCTGCGCTTTCGGGAGGCCATGCACCTGCTCTGGCGGGACGTGGATTTCGGAACTGGCCAGGTGCACATCTGCCGACGAACCCGGGAGGGCCTGATCCAGGCATGGACGCCCAAGGACCACGAGATGCGTTCGGTGCCGTTGCCGCACCAGGCGGTCAACCTGTTGGCCAGTTGGCAAACTATCGCGCCCGAAGGCTGTCCTTATGTGTTCATGGAACAGGGACGGTGGGATCACTACCGCCGCCTGGCGGCCGCCAACGCCTGGCGATCGGGTCAGGATCTGGTTAACAACGTCCTGCGCCGGTTCAAGACGATCTGCCGACGGGCAGGGGTCGAGTCCTACACCCTTCACGATCTCCGCCGCTCCTGCATCACCAACTGGGCGAAGCAGTTGCCCATCCATGTGGTGCAGCAGCTGGCCGGCCACAGCGACATCCAGACCACCAACCGCTATTACCTGTCGGTTCAAGCGGAGGATGTAGCCAAGGCCCAGGCGCTGCAAGCAAATCTGCTGGAGACGCTCCCTCCATGCGACCCGACTGACCCAAAACTGACCCACTCGGGCCGAAATCGGAGTTTTCCGGGCCGTCGGGGCTGGACAGGGGTTTCACAAGATGAGGAATAACAACGACTTGAAGAATCGTTCCCCGCGGGATTCGAACCCACAACCTTCGGCTCCGGAGGCCGACGCTCTATCCAATTGAGCTAGGAGAACACATCGCGCCGTCCGCCGGCGTCGCCCCGCAGGGGCAGCTGCGGCAACGGCTGGGAAAACAATCGTATCCCCAGCCCCCAACTTTGACAAGCGGCCCCGCCGCCGCCGCCGGGCCCCGACGGCGGGACATGCCGCGTGATCCGGCCGTGGGACGAACGGCAACGCGCATCTCCCTGTCGCTCGGAATCGACTGCGTTCCCGCCTCCACACCGAGCCAGACCGCCCCGTCACTGTTTCCGTTATCATGAATCCCACGGAATTCACCCGCCGGATGAGCGGTTGGACTGATGCGCCCGGGACGAATCGGATGCTTCGGGCGTGGCGTTTCCAGGATCAGTCCGCTGAGCATGGGCGCGGCACCACGTGCCCTCGCCCGCAGTGTGCCCCCGTGCCGCTGCCTCCCCGACTGAATGCTCGTCGACGATGGGTGGGCGATCTGGAATGCACCCGTGTCCGCGTCACCGTTGGGGTGGCCTGGCCGTGTCAATCGTTCATGCAAAGTAAGGAGTATTTCCCATGCCGGCCATCATCCTGCTCATGCTCGCCGGGCTCACCGCCGCCCCCCAGACCGCACCGGCCGACACCGGCCCCAGGGACTTCACCGTCAAGGCCGGCGACAAGGAGTTCAAGCTCTCCGACGCCCGCGGCAAGTACGTCGCCCTCCACTTCCTGCTCAAGACCGAGTGCCCGCTCTGCCTGCGCCATACCCGGACCTACACGAGCGAGGCCGACAAGGTCGCCGGGGTGATCCACGTTTTCCTGAAGCCCGATCCCGACGAGGACATCCGCCGCTGGGCCGCGAAACTGCCCACCGATCCGAAGCCGCCGCTCATCTACCGCGACCCGGACGCCACGCTCGCCAAAGCCTATGACATCCCCGACGGCTACGCGTTCCACGGGCAGACCGTCCATTACCCTGCCCTGGTGCTGCTCGGTCCCGACGGCCGGGAAGTGTTCCGCTACATCGGCAAGAGCAACTCCGATCGGCTTTCCTTCGAGAAGTTCGCCGCCCGGGTCGCCCAGCTCTCCGCCGATCCGGCGGGCAGGGAGTGGGATCTCGACAGGAAGAAGATCGCCCTCAAGGGCTACGACCCGGTCGCCTACATCGCGGCCGGCAAGGCGGAAGCCGGCAAGGAGGACATCACCTCCGTGTACCGCGGGATCACCTGCCGCTTCGCGAACGCCGACAACCGCCACCGGTTCGCCGCCGATCCCGAAAAGTACCTGCCCGCCTACGGCGGCTGGTGCGCCACGGCCATGGCCGAGGGGAACAAGGTGGAGATCGATCCCGCCAGCTTCAAGGTCACCGAGGGGCGGCTGTTCCTGTTCTACAAGGGCGGGCGCGGCGACGCCCTCCAGGCCTGGAACAGGGATGAGCCCAACCTGACCCGCCGGGCGGATCAACAGTGGAAGCAGCTCACCGATAGAGCCATGCCGAAGGAAAAGAGCGGGGAATAGGCCCGGATTTGCTGGGTCCGTGACTCGATCGGCGGGTGTTCTCGCCTGCTCACGCCCGGAGGGCGGCCAAGGGAAACCCTGACCGTATCACAGGTCGGGGCTTCGCTTCCTCACGCCCGGAGGGCGTTCGATGGTTGCCAGGTGGTGAGTGAGGCGCAGCCGAGCGAACCCCTGGTGGCCAAGCCACTCCCTCTTTTTCTTCCTCGCCCGGAGGGCGAACGAAGGGAACTGCGGCGAGAGCCGGTCATCCAGGGGCTCGCTCGCTTCGTTCGCAGCGCCCTTGGCAACCATCATCGGCCCTGCCGGGGCGGGAAGGCGGATCGCAAGCCCCGCCGAGACTGTCACGGACCCGAATCCGCCCCACCGCGGCCGTCCGCATTCCGTAGCGGGGACGAAAGGTTTATGATGGGCTTCATCATCGGGTTGAACTGAACTTCTGCACCGGAGGACGCCATGAACCGCCTGATCACCCGCCGGGAAATGACCGCCGGCATGCTGGCCGCCGGGGCCACGCTGGCCACGGGGCAACACGCTGTCAGAGCCGCCGGCGCCAACGAGCGCATCCGCGTCGGTATCGTCGGCTGTCGCAACCGTGGGCACCAGGTGGCGGCGAACCTGCTCGGCACCAAACGATTCGAGATCGCCGCGCTGTGCGACTGCGACGCCGCCATGCTGGACGTCGCCATGAAACAACTCGATGGCAAACTCGATGGGAAACCGCGGCTGGAACAGGACTTCCGCAAGCTGCTCGACGATCCCCGCATCGACGCGATCGTCAACGCCACCCCGGACCATTGGCACGCCCTCATCGCGGTGTTGGCACTGGACGCGGGCAAGCACCTCTACACCGAGAAGCCGCTCTCCTACAACTACGCCGACGGCGCCGCCATGGTCGCCGCCGCGAAGCGACATCCCCGGCAGACCGTCCTGGTCGGCACCCAGCAGCGCAGTGCGCCGCACTTCCACAGCGCCCGCAAGTTCATCGCCGAAGGCGGACTGGGCAAGGTCGCCTTCGCCCGCGGATGGATCACCTTCGACCGCGGCGCCTGGCCCAAGGTGCACGACAGCGACCCGCCCGCGACGCTCGACTATGACATGTGGGTCGGCCCCGCGCCGATGCAGCCGTACAACCAGAATCGGCTGCACTACAACTGGCATTTTCTCTACGACTACGGCACCGGCGACCTGGGCAACTGGGGCGCCCACTGGCTCGACTCGATCCGCCACCTGCTCGACCTGGGCATACCGCTGGCCGCGTCGGGGGTCGGCGGCAGCTACGTCGTCAATGACGTCAAGGAGTGGCCGGACACGCAGACCGTCCTGTACGAGTACCCCGGTCTGACCGTGCTGTGGGAACTGCGCGAGTGGACCCCCAGGGGCGTGCATGACCGCAGCCAGGGCGCGGAGATCTCCGGCGACAAGGGCGTGATGGTCATCGACCGCGCCGGGTGGACCGTCTACGCCAAAGAGGGTGAGCCGGTAACTCGCCCCGGCGGCAACCTGGAAAGCCCGCACGCCGGGAACTTCGCGGACTGCATCACCGGCAGCGCCAAGCCGAACGCATCGGTCGAAGAGGGACACAAGACCGCGACGTTGATCCACCTCGGCAACATCGCCACGCTGGTCCGCCGCCGCGTCGCCTGGGATGCGGCCGCCGAAAGGATCATCGACGACGACCAGGCCAACGGCTACCTGTCGCGCCCCTACCGGCAGCCCTGGAGCCTGACCCTGTGAGGTTCGGTCTCCGCGCGCTCGCGTGAAGCGACTTCGGCTTCAGCCCGCCGGGATGAAGCCTGCCATCGGATAATCATCGTTCGATCCTGTCGTGAGGCTCCCATGCATCAGCCGCGTTCATGTGCCAGGACGTCCATCTGCCTGCTGTCTGGCCTGCTCGCCGCCGGATTGTTCGCACCCCGCCCGCTCCTCGCCGCGGAGCGCACCAATATCATCATCATCTTCTGCGACGACCTGGGCGCAGGCGACCTCGGCGTGCAGGGCCACCCCGAGTTCAAGACCCCGCGCATCGACCGTCTCGCCGCCGAAGGCGCCCGGCTGACCAGTTTCTACAGCACCTGCCCCTACTGCGCCCCCTCGCGGGCTTCGCTCCAGACCGGCCGCTACCAGGTGCGCAGCGGCGTGGTCACGAATCCCACTCCGGACGGCGGCATCAACGACGTCGGCATCCCCGCCTCCGAACTCACCCTCGGCGAGCTCTTCCAGCGCGCCGGCTACGCCACCTGCTGCATCGGCAAGTGGCACCTCGGTCACAAGCCCGAGTTCCACCCCCTCCGCCACGGCTACGACACCTACTACGGCATTCTCTACAGCAACGATATGCGCCCGGTGGAACTCTGGGACGACGACAAGATCGTTGAGTATCCCGTCGCCCAGGCCACCCTCACCCGCCGCTACACCGAGCGGGCCATCGCCTTCATCGAGCGCCGCCGCGACCAGCCGTTCTTCCTGTACCTGCCCCACGCCATGCCCCATAAGCCCCTGGCCGCATCCGATGACTTCTACAGGAAAAGCGGCGCCGGCCTGTACGGCGACGTGATCGCCGAACTGGACTGGAGCGTCGGCCGCATCGTCGACACGCTTCAGAAACTCGGCATCGACGAGCGCACCCTGCTGCTGTTCACCAGTGACAACGGACCCTGGTACGGCGGCAGCACCGGTGGGCTGCGCGGCATGAAGGGACAAAGCTGGGAAGGCGGCATCCGCGTGCCCATGATCGCCCGCTGGCCGGGACGCATTCCCGCGGGCGTGGTCAGCGCTGAGCCGGCCATGATGCCCGACCTGTTCACCACCGCCCTGGCGGTGGCCGGGATCGCCCCGCCGGCCGACCGTCCCATCGACGGCAGGGACATCATGCCGCTGTTCGCCGGGCCAGGGCCGGGCCCGCACCAGGCGATCTTCAGCTTCAGCATGGATCGACTGATGACCGTGCGCAGCGGCGACTGGAAGCTGCTCCTGCACGCGCCCCCGGCCCACCGGGAAAAGGTCTGGCAGCCCGATGACCCCTACACCGACCCGCGGGCACCCGACGGGGTCACCATCCTGGCACCCTTCGAGCAGATGCACCCGAGCAGGTTTCCCGGCATTCGCACCGGCGATCCGGTCCGGGCGCCATCGCCAGGCCTGTTCAACCTGAAGGAAGACCCCTCCGAACAGCACGATGTCGCCGACCAGCATCCCGATGTGGTCGAGCGTCTGCGCGGCTATGCGACCGGGTTCCAGGCGTCACTCCAGCCCTGATCCGCGCAAAAAAGCGGCGGCCCCCTCGGCGAAGAAGGAAGCCGCCTGCCTTCGCGGATGAACCGCGGTGTTGCTGTTACTCGTTGATCCCGCCGGCCTGCGTCAGGCCCGCGGTTCGTTGCCCGTTCGATTGCGATCGCGTCCGCCGCGGTCGCGGCCACCACGATCCCGCCCGCGCTGGCCGCCGTTGTCGCCGTTGTCCGCAGGCCGGCTGTCGGGACTGGCCTCGTTGTTGTCTCCACCCCGCCGGCGGGAACCGTCATTCATCGGCCCGGCCAGCGTTTTCTGGGCGGTGGTGGGGATCTCCTCCAGCTTCTGCTGCAGTGTCTGGTACAGCCCTTCCACCGGCGCATTCAGCTCGCGGTACTGGGTCAGCCGCTGCTGGACGTCGGGATTCTTGGCGATTTCCGCCCGCTTGCCGGCGGCCGCTTCGAGTTGCTGGTCGCGCTGCTGCTTGAGGGTCCGCAGCACCGACTGCGCACTGGCCTTCTGGGCGTCGTCGAGCATGTAATGGGCGGTAAACCGTTCGACGTAGCCGTCCCAGCGGTCGCCGCCGAAGAAGCCGCCCGGCCCGCCGCGGTTGTCACCGCGCTGCTCGCGCTCCTGGCGCCACCGTTCCATGCGCTGCCGCATCTCCTGGCGGCGCTGGTCCCGGCGGGCCTGGCCGGCCTTGACCTGGTCGGCCGGCAGGATCGACTCCACCTGGCTGTACACGCTGTCGCGGTTCATCAGCGGCGAAGCGTCGCGAAGCTGCTCCATGCGGTCGCGGATCTGCTGCATGCGCACCTCGTCCACCGGCTCATCCCGGAAACGGGCCCGCATCAGTTCGCCCATCTCCTGCATCAGCCCCTGGAACTCCTGCCGGAACGGCTGGGAGTACGCCTTGTGCTGTTCCTTGAGCGCGTCGAGCTTCGCCTCCACCTGCTGCTTCTGCGCGTCGGTCAGGGTGTAGGTCTCTTCGGCATCCCGCAGGTAGCGCTCGGTCATTTCGTTGTAGAATCGCTCGCGATCCTGGTCCGTCCATTCGCCCGGAGGCCGCCGATCCCAGCCGCCCCGTCCCCGATCCCTACCGCCTCGATCTCCGCCCCGCCCGCCGCGATCCCCGCCGCGATCAAAGCCCTCTCGACCCCGGTTCCCCCGGCCCTGATCCTGATCCTGGTTCTGAGCCACGAGCGCAGGGGCCGACAATGCCAGTATCGCCATCGCCGTGGTCGCCGCTATCACGTATCGTCGCATGTCCGCTCTCCAACCAGAAGTGCCGGGACCCGATCCCGTCGGACCGCCGGCCGCGCCGTTCCCAGGCCACCGCGCGGCCCGAAAGCGACGACATTGTAAGGCATGAACGTCCCGCCCCCTGCGTTATTGCCAAAGCGACGACAAAGGGTTACCGTTTTCGGGTTATTCGTTGCCCCGATCCGGACAGCCCGGTGACCTCCGGGGTGCTCCGATGCCCCGTGTTCCAGGATCCGCCTGATGATCATCTCGGAAAACTCGTCCGGATCAGGTCCCCAGGCGTCACCCACGCCGCGCCCTGATTCCGCCTCCTCCCCCCGCAGGGAGCTCCCCGCCCTCGCCCGCCGCGTCCTGATCATCGGCCTTGACGGAGCCACCTTCGACGTTCTCACCCCCTTGATGCAGGCCGGGCGCATGCCCAACCTCGCCGAACTGGTCCAGACCGGCACCTCCGGCATCCTCGATTCCACCAAGCCGCCGATCACCCCGGCCGCATGGACCACCTTCATGACCGGCAAGGGCCCGGGAAAGCACGGAATCGTCGATTTCGAGAAGTACGATGTTCGGACAAACCAATTATCCTTCAATAGTACTTATGAAATCCGCGAAAAGACCATCTGGCAGATCCTCAGCGAGAAGGGCTTCCGCGTCGGCTCCATCAACGTCCCCATGACCTATCCGCCACGCAAGGTCAACGGCTTCATGATCTCCGGCTTCGAGACCCCCAGCGTTGAGAAGGAGTTCACCTTTCCGCCGGAGCTCAAGAAGGACATTCTCCAGCGCTGGCCGGGCTACAACTACCGCTCCGACTGGAAGCGCAAGACCTTCGGCGGCGACGAGTTGTTCCAGCGCAACCTGAATTACATTGAGCACAGCTTCCAGCAGGGGTACGAGCTGGCCGAGTTCTGCGGCGGCAAGTACGGCTGGGACGTCATGATTGTGCTCTACAAGCTGGTCGACAATCTTCAGCACAAGGCCTGGAAGTACCTCGATCCACGCACCAACAGCGCCCACCCGGTCCGGGCCGAGATGTCTGCAAAGTGCTTCGAGAAGCTGGACAAGACCATCGGCGACCTGACCCGCCTGGCCAGGGCCCATGACGCCACCATCGTGATCATGTCCGATCACGGGCACGGCAGCCTGGACGGCAAGGCCCAGCCCAACCTGCTGCTCCGCGATTGGGGCTACCTGAAGATCAAGAGCCGCGCCACCCAGGCCCGCACCCGCGCCCAGCGGATCATGGACCGTCTGCGCGGCAAGGTCGGCAAGCGATTCAGCGCCAACCTGGGCATCGAGCACGAGCTGGCTGTCGACTGGGAGCACACCCGGGTCTGCGTCATGCACGCGGGCATCTACGGCTTCCTGTATATCAGCCTCAAGGGTCGCCAGCCCGGCGGCGTGGTCGATCCGAAGGACTACGAACGCATTCGCGATGACCTCATCGCCCGGTTCAGCAAGGTGACCTCCCGCCGTCCCGACGGCCAGGTCGTGCAGGTCTTCCCCGAGGTTCACAAGACCGAGGAACTGTACGAGTGCAGCCGCGCGGACCAGGCCTGGCTGCCCGATCTGCTCCTGGTGCCGGCCCCCGGTCTCGCCGTGGTGCGCAAGATCCGAGGCTCAAAGCCGGTCCGCTGGCTCCCCGCCCATCGCATGGAAGGCACCCACCGCGTCGAGGGCATCCTCATCGCCAATGGGCCCCACGTCCGCAAGGACCACAGCCTGCGGGCCCAGATCGCCGACATTGCCCCCACGCTGCTGGCCTCGCTGGGTCTCCGCGTTCCCAAGGACATGGAAGGACAGGTGCTGGTCGACCTCTTCGATACGCGCCCCACCGTCGAGTATGAACCCCCGCAGGCCGCCCAGATCGCCGATCACGAAGAGGTCTACAGCGACGCCGAGAAAGAGGCCCTCACCCGGCGTCTCTCCGACCTGGGATACCTCGAGTAGGCAGCGGACCGGCGTCGGCGGGCGAGCCCATCGGGCGATCACTCCGCCTTCGGATCACCCAGATGCCGGGCGAAGAACGTCCACATCTTGGCACCGCTGATTTCATGCCCCTTCTCGAAAATGTCTGTGTCCAGACGGTCGGGCACGTCGAGCAGCTTGTAGACCCGCTCGAGCTTCGCGATCGCCGCCCGCGTCGCCTCGATGGGAAAGATCGGATCCTTCGTCCCGGCCTCGATCAGCAGCGGCCGCGGCGCGATCAGGCAGGCCACGTCGTCGTTGTCGGCCACCACGCCGAGCCCGGGCACGTAATTGTCGATGCAATGGTTCAGGCCCAGGATGCAGGCGTCGAACCGGTTGAGAAACCCGCTCACGCAGGCCGCCTTGATTCGGTCGTCCACCGCCGAGGTGAACTGCGTGACCAGCCCGCCGCCGCTGATGCCGACCATGCCGATGGCGTCCGCCTTGACTTCCGGGCGCGACTGGAGAAAGTCGATCATCCGCCGGGCGTCGAACACCCGGATGCCGCTCATGCTCAAGCCTTCGTGAATCGCCACCTTGCTGGGATGCTCGCAGTTGTTCCACAGGTTGAACTTCTTGTTGAAGTCGATGTCCCGCCGCCGCCCGAAGCCCATCTGGTCGAACACCAGGGTCACGAACCCGGCCCGCACCGCCTGCAGGCCAAAGTCTTTCTCGTAGCCCGGATCTCTGGCCTTCTCATCCGTGGGATCGGCCCCCTCGCCGCGCGGCTTGCCGTTCTCGCCCAGCCCCACCAGGTCATTCATGCCGTAGCCGTGTCCGTGGCTGCACAGGATCGCCGGGCGCGGGCCGGTCAGCCCCTCGGGCACCAGCAGGAACGCGGGCACGAACAGTTCCGGCGCCGTCTCGATGGTGAACGCGTGCCGCGTGTAACCGTCCAGCTTGTCGACCGGCCCGGCTGTCACCCGCAGGGGAAAGTCGTCGAACGGCGGCACGCCCAGCGTCTCCACGAACCGGCGGTGCAGCTCGCCGTGCCAGCGCTGCCAGTCCGCGCGCGTCGTTGCGTCGAACGCATACAGCGGCTCGCTCTGCCGCCCGTAGCCGTACAGGAAGTGCAGCGGTTCGATGCGCGCATCGGGCGCCCGTTCGGCGGACATGGCAAACTCGGGCGGGGCGGCGGGCTCGACGGCCCGTGCCCATGAGGAAACACCCGCCAGTACGAACAGTACGGCGATCGGCAGTCGCGAACTCATCATCAGGTACTCCGCGGAGAGCCAGGCTCACATCTTGAGGAAATTGGCCAGCAGCCGCGGGCCTTCGGCGGTGAGAAAACTCTCCGGGTGGAACTGCACGCCTTCGATGGGCAGCGTCTTGTGCCGCACCCCCATGATCTCGCTGTCGGGGGCATCGGTGGTCCGGGCGGTGACCACGAAATCCGGGGACAGCGTGTCCGGCCTGATCACCAGCGAGTGATAGCGCGTCGCGGTGAACGGGTTGGGCACGCCCGCGAAGATGGTCCGCCCGTCGTGGCTGATCTCGCTGGTCTTGCCGTGCATCAGCCGCTCGGCCCGCACGATCTCCGCCCCGAACGCGAACCCGATCGACTGGTGCCCCAGGCAGACGCCCAGGATCGGCGCCCGGCCCGCGAAATGACGGATCACCTCGACGCTGATGCCCGCCTCGCGCGGCGTGCAGGGCCCCGGCGACACGATGATGTGGTCCGGCCTGTCATCCTCGATCTGCTCCAGCGTCACCTGATCGTTGCGGTAGACCTTCATCTCGCGGCTGCGATCCAGCTCCCCGAGCCGCTGGACCAGGTTGTAGGTGAAGGAGTCGTAGTTGTCGATCAGCAGGATCATGCGGG
>CAYVVX010000122.1:0-10270 GCA_964455315.1 uncultured Planctomycetales bacterium
CGCCACAGCCAGTCTTGTGCCCGGGGGGAAGCCGCGGTCGGGGTGATTGACACCCCCTGCGCCCCGGACAACAATTGGTGGCCTTCATGGGTGGGCAATGCGCGGCACCCGGTTTCCTGGGGGGCGTTCCTGCGGAGTGATGCACGACGGTGACCGGTAACGCAACGACGCGCGGGGTGCTCTCGGGTCTTGGCGGCCTGACTCTCACCATTCTGGCGGGATTCGGTGAATTCTGCCGATTCGCGGCCGCCACACTGGTTCACGTTCCGTCGTCGCTGGTGCATCCGCGCGATATTCGCCGCATCCTCCCGCAGGCCTATGCCGTCGGTACCCTCAGTGTGCCGGTCATCCTGCTCACCGGCGTTTTCGTCGGCATGGTGCTGGCCATTCAGGCGGTGGAGCAGTTCCTGGCCGCCGGCCTGGGCGATCGCATGGGCGTCATCGTCAGCCTGTCGGTGGTGCGCGAACTCGGACCGGTGCTGGCCGGGGTGATGCTCGCCGGGCGCGTCGGCGGGGCGTTGACGGCCGAGCTGGGCACCATGAACGTCACCGAGCAGATCGACGCCCTGCGTTCGATGGGCTCCGACCCGATTCGCGTGCTGGTGGTGCCGCGGTTCCTGGCCTGCATCCTGCTGACGCCGGTGTTGACGCTGTACTGTGACGTGGCCGGTGTGTTCGGCGGGTGGCTCATCTCCGTGCCGGTTTTCGATCTGCCGTCGGACAGCTACTGGACCAACACCGCGGCGGTGGTGGAGTTGTGGGACGTGGGCAGCGGTCTGTTCAAGAGCTTCTTCTTCGGCGCGTCCATCGGGCTGATCTCCTGCTACCGCGGTTTCACCTGCGGTTCGGGCGCCGAGGGCGTGGGCAAGGCCTGCACCTCGGCGTTCGTCAGCGGTTTCATCGTCATCCTGGTGTGGGACTTCTTCCTGGCTCTGGCGCTGAAAGGCGCCTACGAGGCCATCTGGGGGTTCAAGACGGTTTTCTGAGGCCATGGGCGGCGTGCCCGGCGGCGCATCACGACATGCAACCATCTTCCGATCCGATCATCGAATTCCGCCAGGTGTCCAAGCGCTTTGGGCCGCTGGTGGTGCTGCGCGATGTGGACCTCGAACTGCGGCGCGGTGAGACCACGGTAATCCTGGGGGAATCGGGCACCGGCAAGAGCGTGCTGCTCAAGCACATGGTCGGCCTGTTGAAGCCGGACAGCGGGGAGATCCTCCTTGAAGGGCAGCGGGTGGATCATCTGTCCAAGCGCGGGTGGGTGGAGCGGCGGCGGCGGTTCGGCTTCCTGTTCCAGATGGGGGCGTTGTTCGACTCCATGACCAGCGGGGAGAACGTCGCGTTTCCGCTGGTCGAGCATAGCCGGCTGGGACGCCGCGAGATTGAGGAAGTGGTGGCCCGCAAGCTCGGGCTGGTGGGGCTCGACGGCATTCAGCACAAACGCCCGGGTCAGTTGTCCGGCGGGCAGCGCAAGCGGGTGGCTTTGGCCAGAGCCATCGCCCTGGATCCGGAGATCATCCTCTACGACGAACCCACCACCGGCCTGGATCCCTTGCGGGCGGATAACATCAGCGATCTGATCATCAAACTGCAGCGTGAGCTCTCGGTCACCAGCGTGGTGGTCACGCACGACATGACCAGCGCGTTCAAGGTCGCCGACCGGATGCTCATGCTGCATCAGGGCGGGTTCATCGCTGACGGACCGCCGGCGTCGTTCCGCGAATCCGACGATCCGCGGGTTCGCCGGTTCGTGACCGGCCGTGCCGAAGGCGATACTGATGAGCTGGTCAGCCTGGAGACGCGTGATGAGTGAACGATTACAGAACGCACTGATCGGGTTGTTCGTCCTTGGCGGGCTGGGGGCGCTGGGGGTGCTGATCATCCAGTTCGGCGAGAAGCCCTCCATGTTCGGCGAGGCCTACCTGATCGAAGCTCGCTTCGCGCAGGTCAGCAACCTGCGCGAGGGCAGCCCGGTGCATCTGGCCGGCATCCAGGTCGGCACGGTGGGTCAGGTTGACCTGGTCGATCCGCACAATCCGGCCAAGGGGGTCAAGGCGGTGCTGGAGATCCGCACGCGGTTCCGCGTCCCGGAGGGCTCGATCGCGAAGATCGAGCCGCCGCTGATCGGGCAGCCGGCGATCAACATCGAGCCGCCGGCGGGGGGCGGGCCGCCCCTGGCGACCGACGGCAGCGGGAAGATCGAGGGCAAGATGTCCAATCCCCTCGAGCGGGTGCTCCCGCCGGAACTGCTCAACACCGTGACCGCCACCACCGGGCAACTTGGCGAGCTGGCCAAGTCGCTGACCCCCGCCGCGCAGGCGATCACCAACCTGCTGGAGCAGCGCACCATCGCCCAGGTGGACAGCTCGCAGGGTCAGGCCGAGCAGCTCACCGCCAACCTGTACACGACGGTCGAGCGCCTGCATCGCGTGCTCACCCACTTCGACACCGTGCTGGGCGATCCGGCATCGCAGAGCAACATCGCCGTGACGCTGGAGAATCTCCGGCTGGCCAGCGAGGAGGCCCGCCTGGCGGTCACCAACTTCCACACGTTCAGCGAGCAGGTCAACGTCCTGGCGACGAACGCCGACGGAGTGGTGGTCAAGCTGGACGGCACCGTGGACACGCTGAACGTTCAGATCGATGCCCTGGGCAGGAGCCTGCTGGCCAACTCCGATCGGCTGGCGAGGTTACTGGACTATGCCGTGTCGGCCGGCAGGGACCTGGCCGAGGGCAACGGCACCATGGGGCTGCTCCTGCGGGACGGGAGGTTCTACGAGGAGCTGCTGCTGACCGTGCGGCGGCTGGGGTCGGCTGCCCAGGAGATGCAGGTGTTCGTGAAACAGTTGCAGGAGAAGGGTCTGCTGGGATCACGGTGAGGAGGGGTACCCCTCGGCGGTGCCGGTTGGCGCCATTTCCAACGGGGTGTTTACCGGGGGTTGCCGGCGTTTCGCCTGAGACATATCACGGGGGGGCGATTCTCCCTGGAAAGCTTCGGTACGAAGCGTGCGGGGGTGTCCTGCGCGCGCTCAAGGGGCCTTCCCGCGCCGCCTGTTCAGGACATATCCTCTTATCAGACATGATGTTGTGCTGTTAATCCCGGCTAGCCGGCCCGGGCACATCGCAGGAGGCGACAGCATTTTCCAACAAAGAAATCCTTGAAGAATCCTCTTGATTCGATATATTAAACAATGAGGCGGGCCACATCAGCAGACTATCCGATCGTGGTAGCGCCTCACGCGGAGTTGCGTACTTAACGTCGATCAGCACCGTGCCGTGCGGTTCACCCTGCGGGTGGGCGGCCCGACGCGGGGACGTTCTATCGGGCCACATCGGCCACAGTTTGTCCAAAGGAGGAAGGCGTTCATGAATCGGAACCTGATCTTCGCGCCCATCATGGGTCTGTCGCTGGCGGTTGCCGGGCAGGCTCAAGGGCAGAACCTGCTTACCAACGGAAGTTTTGAAAACGCCGGCAGCCCGTGTAACGCCGGCAACGGCTGGACCAAGCGGGCGGGCACGAACAACTGCCTTCGGGACGGCACCACCTGGTTCCCGTCCGGCGGATCGAGCTACGACGGCAGCCACCACGGCAGCGTGGACCAGGGCGGCTCGTCGGTCAACCCGGCATTCATCACCCAGACCGTGACCTTGTCCGGGCCGGGCGACGTGCGTTTGCAGGGTGCCATCGTCGGCAACCAGAGTAATGGGTCCGCCAAGCACTTCGTTCGCGTGTACAACGGCACCGACACAACCGTCGGGGGAGCGAACGCCATCACCGGCTTCGAAATCACCTCGGGCAATCAGTGGGCGCCATTCGATGTCATGGGAACCCCCTCGGGCAGCGAGGTCACCGTGGCCTGGGGCTGGGACGAGGGCGTTTCCACCGGCTGGAGCGACGCCACTGCGACCCATGCGGACGGCCTGGTGCTGACCCTGCTCTCTCCGGCGTGCACCGAACAGCCCACGGTCAGCTCGATCAACAAGGCGTTTGGTCCCAACGATGCCACCCTGACCGGCGTGGCCGTGATCGGCACCGGCTTTGACTCCACTTCGCAGGTGGTCCTGCGCCGAACCGGTTTCAGCGACGTGGCCGCCATTAACGAGGTGACCGGCGGCGGCGGCACCAGCATCACCTGTGACATCCCGCTGACCGGCGTGATCATGGGCAAGTGGAATGTCGTGGTTACCAAGGACAACTGCGACGACGCGGTGCTGGCCAACGGCCTGATCGTGGCCCGGACCACGGTGGGTAACGGGAGCTTCGAGCAGAATGGCGGGCCGTCCAGTTGTCCGACACCGACGCCGAGCGGCGCTCCGGCGTTGTGGCTCCAGGCGGGCGTCTCCACCGCGGGCGAGCACCTGGGTCGGGACTCGAATCAGTACACGCCGGGCTGCCCCCGTCCGGACGGCGTTCACTACGGTTCGATCCTGGTGCCCACCGGCACCTCCTTTGGTTACTGGAGAGCTTTCCAGTACCTGGCGGTCACGCCGAACCAGGAAGTCACCGTCTGCGGTCAGTTCGCCGGCGGTGGTCGGACCACCTCGTACATGGTTCTGCACGATGGCAGTGAGGATGGCGCGAACGTCGGGCAGCGCAAGCTGTCGGATCGTCCGGGATGCCCGGTGGTGCAGACCGATTGGCACAATTATTGCGTCAGCGGCACCTCCGCCAGCGGGTTGCTGACCCTGGAGTGGCGGCTTGAGAACGCCCGCAGCTCTGGCTCGACCGTCAATGCGGTTCATGCCGACAACTTCGTGCTTTCCGTCGGGGCGGCGCCCGCGGAGGTGTGCGACAACAGCATCGACGATGATGGTGACGGTCGCACCGACTGCCAGGACAGTGACTGCGCCGCGGCACTGGGCTGCGAAGTTCCCCCGGTCGAGATCTGCGATAACGGGATCGACGACGACGGCGATCTGCTGGTTGATTGCGACGACAGCGATTGCGATTCGGTCTGCGTCGAGATCTGCGGTAACGGTATTGATGACGATCAGAATTGCGTGATTGATGACGGCTGCGAGATCTGCGACAACGCCATCGACGACAATGGCAATGGCCTGATCGACTGCGATGATCCCGAGTGCTCAGGCGTGGGCAGTTGCCCGGCCGAGATCTGCGACAACGGGATCGACGACGACGGTGACCTGCTCATCGACTGCAACGATCCCAACTGCGCGTCGGATCCTGGTTGCATCTGCAACACGCCGTGGGCTGATGCCGACGGTGATACCGACGTGGACAGCGAGGACTTTGCCCAGTTCCAGCAGTGTCACACCGGCGTCAACCCCGCGGGCGTGTTGCCGGCCGAATGCAATTGCTTCGATCGTCCCGAGCCCGAGGTGAGCGACGGCGATGTCGACCAGGCCGATTTCGCCAAGTTCCGCGACTGCTCCACCGGTGCGGATGTCCCGTGGTCGCAGGAGTTGACCCCCAACTGCGCTCCTTAACGGTGGCGGGCGTCGGCCTGGCCGGCTGACGTATCGCGGCTGTTCCATTTTCACTTAACCGAGCCCGGCGAAGGGATCTAACCTTCGCCGGGCTCTTTTTATGGGTGAATGGCAGAAGCCCTTTGCATACCATGAGATAGGCGCATGTCTGGGGCCTGCGCCTGGTCGCGGCATGGCTCAAGGGTGACGATGATCAGCCGGCAGGCGGGCAGAAACGCCGATTATGTCTTCGGCCGTGAAGCAAACTTGCTCCGGGATGATCCGGCAGGTTACAATATCAACTGAGTCGCGGTGATTTTGTCTGATATGCAATCACAGGAGGAATGGAACGATGAGGACAATCCTCGCTCTGACCGTCTCGCTGGCCATCGGGTCGGCGGCGTTGGCCCAGAATCTGCTGATTAATCCCAGCTTCAACGATCCGCCTTCACCCGGAGCGCCGGCGTGTAACTCCAACACCACGCCGAACGCTTCCTTCCCGGGCTGGGACGACAGCAGCGGTCAGGTCAAGCGCAACGACAGCTTCGGCGGGCCGACCTGTCTGGACGGCGCGCGCATGGGGTACTCCGGACAGCAATTCAGCCGCCATACCTATCAGACCGTGACCGGTCTTCCTTCCGGGGCGGCGGACTATGTCTTCACCGGGATGTGGGCATCCACGGTCATCTCCAACACGGCCACCTTCTCCGCCGAGGTGCGTTCGGGTACCGATCCGAATGCCAATCTGCTCAACCAGGTCTCCAGAACGCTGGGCCCCAACATCGTTGAGAACTGGACCTCGTTCGCCGTCCCGGTGACCAAGCCGGCCGGTGTGACCACGCTGACCGTGGTGCTGCGGACTGTGGCCAACAACGGTTTCGGTGTGGCGTTTCACGCGGAAGATGCGTCCCTGGCGCAGACGAGCTGCCTGCCGATCCCGAGCATCACCTCGGTGGATCCGGTCTTCGGCACGCGCGGACCCACCCCGGTCACCATCACCGTCACCGGAACCGGGTTCATCAGCGGAAACACCACGGTGAAGCTGGTCCGCGACAGCGAGCCGACGATCACCGGCACCGGCACGATCGTCAGCGGCGGCAGCATCGTCTCCGCCAATTTCGACCTGAGCAATGCCGTGCTGGGGCCCTGGAATATCCAGGTGGACGTGACGGCCAACAGTTGTCCGTCGGTCTCGGCCAGCAATGCCTTCACCGTGATCAGCCAGACCTTCACCAACGGCAGCTTCGAGCTTCCCGATCCGGGCACTTCGGGCTGTCCGGTCACGCCGGTGGCGGGCGTGCCCACCAACTGGCTGGCCCAGGAGTTCGGCGAGTGGGGCTTCAGCAATCGGCTGAACCGCGACGGCTGGATCAACAACGGCACGTTGACCACGCTGCCCACCTGCCCGCCGCCCGATGGCGACCATTACGCCACCATCGCCGCCCTGACCTCGACGGCCGGTGCCAACGCCCGATCCTACCAGACCTTCAACGTGAATCCGGGGTCGAAGTACACGCTCAGCGGCTATTTCGCCGGCAGCGGCAACAACACGGCACGCATTCGTCTGCTTGATGGTGGTCTCACCGCGACGGAACTCGGCGCGGCCGACATCCATGTCGGCGCGGGGGCCTACGACTGGAGTTTCGTGTTCGCCACCGGTCTGCCAACCACCAACGTGATGACCGCGATGATGACCATTCAGCGCACCGGCGGCACGCCCAACGCGCTGCATGCCGACGCGCTGACCGTCGAGGAATGTGTGGGCACGAGCCCGTCGGTCGGCTCGGCCACACCGAACAAGGGGGTCAACAGCGGGGTGGTGAATCTGACCATTGACGGATCAGGGTTCGCGGGTACGCCGACCGTGCTGTTGAGCCGATCGGGCATGACGGTCGCGGGCACCGGCGTGAACCTGGTCAACGCCAACCAGCTCACCGCGAACTTCGATCTCACCGGACTGCCCTCCGGCCTGTATGACGTGATCGTCAAGCAGGGCGGCTGCGTGGGTCGGGCGGAGGACGTGTTCGTGGTCGCGGCGCTTGATTTCATCAACGGCAGTTTTGAGGATCCCGACGCGCCGGTGAACCACGGTGCCTGCATTGGCGGCAACGCGCCGCAGCCGGTCGGCGGCCTGCCCACCGGATGGAACACGAATGCGCCGGCCGGGCTGATCCGCGACGGCAACGCACCGCTGCCGCCGAATGCGGCCTCGGCGTGCGTGGCGTCCTCCGACGGAGGTCATTACGGAACCATGAGCGCCAGCGGCACGCTGCGCGCGTGGCAGACCATCAGCGTCTTCTCCTCGGCCACTTACCGGTTCAGCGGAGAGTTCGCCGGAACCGGGGACTTTGTCATCAAGCTGGTCGACGGGGCCGATCCGGCCGCGACGCCCATCGCCGAAACGCCGGTGTTTGCCGCCGCCAGCCCGTCGGGCACCTGGGTGGAGGCATCGGTGGAAGCGACGGCGGTATCCGAAGTGATGACCGTGGTCTGGGAGATCCAGAACGCGGCACCCGGCGGTCATGCGGACGGCCTGGCCTTCGTGAACGTGGCCGGCGGGTGCAATCCCGTTCGCGCGGATGCGGACGGCGACGGCGATGTCGACTCGACCGACTTCGCGGCCTTCCAGCGATGTCACACCGGCCCGGGCGCATTCACGCTGTCGGCTGAGTGCGCGTGCTTCAATTCCGACGGCGGCGAGGCCGGTGCCCAGGACATCGACCAGGCGGACTTCACCAACCTGTTCCTGCCCTGCGCGACCCGTCCTGGGGTCGAGCAGACCAACACGCTCTGCGACGGGTTCGCGCCCTGAGGTCAGAGCAGCAGGCATTGAGCCTGACTGACGTGATTTGACGTTCCTTTCCAGCGGCTCGACAGGTGAACTGCCTGTCGAGCCGCCGTCCTTGCGCCCCGTCCCGCGAGGTCACGGGATGCACGCCGCTCACCCCGGGCCGACGTCCAATAAGTCTGGCCCGGGGAAACTCGAGAGGCGGCACGATCCGGCCGGACGTCAGAGGAATTCGACGGTATCCTTGGGGAATCCCGGGGTTTTCATGGTCGACTCGCCAACAGGGGGTTATCATCTAGAAGCGGAGCTTCTGTACTCACCGTCCCAGCCGAGCTGAGTGAGGTTCGTGGTAATGAGCAAGGTGCCGGCCACACTCTTCGTGTTGGCCTTCAGCTCGGTGGCGGGAGCCCAGAACCTGCTGGTCAACCCCAGCTTCAACAGCCCGCCCTCACCCGGCGCCCCGGCCCAGTGCAACCCCAACTCGACCGCCAACAGCAGTTTTCCGGGCTGGGACGACAGCACGGGCATGGTCAAGCGCAATGACAACGTCGGCGCTCCCGCATGCACGGACGGTGCGTTCATGGGCTACTCCGGGCAGGCGTTCAGCCGGTGGACTTATCAGACGGTGACCGGATTACCGTCGCCGGCGGCCGATTACACCTTCTCCGGACTGTGGTCTCATACGGTGGTGTTCGGTGAAACCTCGATGGCGACGTTCCGGGCGGAAGTGCATTCCGGGTCGGACCCCAACGCGAACCTGCTGGGTGAGACAGTCAAGATCAAGGGTTGCTGCAACTCGGAGAACAACTTCACCCCATTCGCGGTGTCGGTGAGCAAGCCGGCGGGGGTGACCTCGTTGACCGTGGTGCTCCGCACGCAGGCGGCCAACGCGTATGGCGTGGCCATGCACGCGGAAGATACCTCGCTGGTGCAGACCACCTGCGTGCCGCTGCCGAGCATCAGCGGCGTGAGCCCGATGTTCGGCGTGCGCGGTGCCGCGCAGCGGAAGATCACCGTGACCGGAGCCGGTTTCATCCCCGGCGCGACCGTGGTCAGGCTGACCAGGGCCGGTCAGTCCGACATCGTGGGCAGCAGCCCGATGGTCACCGGCGGCGGAACCAGCGTGTCGGCGGATTTCAACCTGAGCGGGGCGGCGCTGGGGGAGTGGAACGCGCAGGTCGACGTGACCGCCAACGGCTGTCCGAGCACCTCGGCGGTGTCGGCGTTCACGGTGATTCTGCCCGCATTCACCAACGGCAGCTTTGATTGGCCGGTCGCGGGCGCGGCGGAATGCCCGGCCGATCCGATCAGGGGCGTGCCGACCGACTGGCTGGCGGATGAGTTCGTGGAATGGGGATTCGGAAACCGGCTGGGCCGCAACGGCTACATGGAAAACAACCAGACATTGGAGGAGCTGCCGCTGGGGTTCCTGCCCTCGTGCCCGCCGCCGGACGGCGATCACTACGGCACGATGGCCAGCTACGTCCAGACCAGCGGTCCCAATGCGCGGGCGTACCAGACCATCAGCGTGACGCCGGGAGCTTTCTACACCTTCGGCGGGTTCTTCGCCGGCAGCGGCGACAACACGGCGAAGATCCGCCTGCTCAACGGCGGCATCATGGGCACGGAACTGGCCGCCAGCCCGATCCACGAAGATCCGTCCAGCTACGACTGGACCTACCAGTACGTGTCGGCGCAGGCGGCCGGTGAGGTGATGACCGCGGCGTTGACCATTCGCCGCGACGGCGGAACCCCCAACGCGGTGCATGCCGACGCCTTGAGCGTCGAGCAGTGCGTGGGAGAGACGCCCTCCATCAGCACGGTGTCACCGGTTGATGGTGTCAACAGCGGCCTGGTTGAACTGACCATTGACGGTTTCGGCTTTGCCGGTGCGCCGGTGGTACTGCTCAACAGGTTCGGAGCAACGGTGTTCGACGGGAGCCCGACACTGGTCAATTCCAACCGGCTCCTGGCGAGCTTCGATCTGACCAACCTGCCCTCCGGCCCGTATGATGTCATCGTGGAGAACGGGCGCATCGTCGACGGATCAGGCAA
>CAYVVX010000122.1:10280-10717 GCA_964455315.1 uncultured Planctomycetales bacterium
TGAACGGCGGATTTGAGGATCCCAGTGTTGCGGTCGATCACGGTGACTGCTCGCTCGGCGATCCGCCGCAGCCGGTGGGGGGGCTGCCGGCCGGCTGGAACACCGACGCGCCGGACGGGATGATCCGGGACGGCAACGCCCCGCTACCCCCGGGAGCCGCCATGGCCTGCGTGCCCTCCTCCAACGGCGGGCACTACGGAACACTGAGCGCCAGCGGCACGTTGCGGGCCTGGCAGACCATCAGCGTGATCCCCGGGGCCGAATACGAACTGAGCGGCGAGCTCGCGGGTTCCGGGGACTTCTACCTGCGGCTCATCGACGGCGGCGATCCGGCCGGTCCCGCATCCATCGCCGAGTCCCTGGTGTTTTCCGGCAACAGCCCGTCCGGCCAATGGGTGCAGGGGCTGGTGCAGGGGACGGCCGTCTCGGGGGTCATG
>CAYVVX010000123.1:0-8399 GCA_964455315.1 uncultured Planctomycetales bacterium
CCATGCGGGCTTCGAGGCGATCCCCGCCATACAGCTCCATCCTGAGCAGCCCGAAGACCGGAGCCTCCTCGCTGACCCAGGTCCGCCGGAGATAGGGGATCTCCTCGTCGACCCAGCGGTCTTCGTAGAGCGTCGCCTGCCAGGATCGCCCGGCCGCGTCGATGGTCGTGTCTGACACGGTTTGCGATGCGTCCACCCGCTCGGCGGCCATGGCTTGCGGATCGTTGTCGACGCGGTCGCCGCGTTTGGTGGGCAGCCCGAGCGGCTTGCCGCCCTGGGTGACGCGGATCTCGCTGGTGACCACGTTTCCCACGATCTCGATGATCTCGTAGCGCACGGTTCGCTCATCCAGAGCCGTATATCGGGCCCATTCGCCCACCTGGGCGTCCCCCAGGGGCAGGAACGGCAACGGCCCCTCCGGCAGGGAAGCCGGCCGCGAGGTGGCGACCGCGATGCCTATGCTGTTCGGCGCGGGTACGGCGACTTCGTCGACATGGGCGATCGTCGTCGCGGCGGGCCGGGGCCCACGGGTGGGGGACGCAGCGCGGCCCGACGCTTCGACGGCAGGAAGGGTGGCCGGCACCGGCGCGGGGCGCGCGTCGGTTTCGCCGGACTCCCGGCGGCAGCCAAATCCCGCGATCTGGCTTATCATCGTGGTGATCAGCAGCGTTGCCGCGATGTGCCGGCGTGGAACCATGTGGATGGTTCTACCGGGTTGACTGCCGGCGGGCAATGGCGGCGTCCGGGCGGGCGTCGCCCGTGACGAGCGGCAACGCGCGACGCGAAGGAGTGAGACAGCATGGCCAAGACGGCAGCGAAGACCCCGGCGTACCCTGCGGTCGGTTCAAAGGCCCCGGTGTTCACGGCGGAAGCCTCCACCGGCGGAAAGGTCAGGCTCGCGGATTTCAAGGGCCAGGTGGTGGTCCTGTACTTCTATCCCAAGGACGACACCTCGGGTTGCACGAAGCAGGCCTGCGGCTTCCGTGACGCGCACCCCGACTACAGCTCCGCCGGCGTGGTGGTGCTGGGGGTGTCACCCGACCCGATCAGGTCGCACGAGAAGTTCATCAGCAAGTACGACCTGCCCTTCGTCCTGCTGGCCGACGAGGATCACGCCATCTGCACGGCATACGGCACCTGGCAGCAGAAATCCATGTACGGGCGGAAGTACATGGGCGTGGCCCGGACGACGTTCGTGATCGGTCCGGACGGGAAGATTGCCCACGTGTTCGAGAAGGTCAAGCCGGCCGGTCACGAGACGGAAGTGCTGGCATGGGTGAGGGAGAACCTGAAGAAGTGATGAGTCATGAGTGATGCGTGATGAGTGGGGGGAGCCGTACGGGTCGGACGCCCAAGCGGCGAACGAAAGCCGGCGACCTCTGTCCGGCTGATAGCTGATAGCTGACAGCCTCCCTCACGCCGCATCCGGCTGATGTTCCGCCTTGTGCTGCTGGTGGACCAGCCAGGCGTTCTTGAACGCCCCCTTGACCAGCCGCGGCAGCGAAAACCCGATGGGGATCAGCCGCGGCAGGTCGAAGCTCTCGACGCGGGCCTCGGCCAGCGGTACCCCGTCCACGTCGATCCGTTCGAGATACGGCGTGCCCACCTCCAGCTCGCGGGCCGCCGCCAGGGTCCGCAGCATGGCCGGCTTGACGCCGACCAGGTCGGCGGCCACGCGCTCCAGCGCCGGTCCGTCAGTGGCGGCCATGAGCAGGTTCATCGACCGCGGCGTGCCGCTGATCGGGCCTTTGCCCTCCATCGCCACCACGGCGTCGACGATGCTGATCGCCGGGCGGAGCAGCTCGAAGGTCTCCACCAGCATGCGCCCGAAATAGTTCTCGTAGCTTCCGGCCTTGAAATGCCACCACGCCTTGCGCCGTCCGCCGACACAGCCGAACATGTTCTTGATCACCACGGTCATCAGCAACTGGCGGTGGGCCTTGAACTTGGGCAGGTTGACGATGGCGTCGGCTTCGAGGGCGGCCCGGTCGATGGTGAGCTTGTGGAACACCTTGCCGCGGGGGTTCCTGGTTTCGACCGGATTCTTGAACTCGACGATCGGCACGCCCAGGCGGTTCAGCTCGTCCAGCGCCCCCAGTGTGCGCAGGTTGCCGGTCAGCGAGCCCCACGCGGGGGAGTCCCCGACGAACGGCCTGGCACCGTGATCGAGAAGCTGGCGGCAGACCTCGGCGATCACCGCCGGATGGGTCTGGGCCGGCTGCTCCGGCCTCGCGGCGCAGATGCAGTTCGGCTTGACCAGCACGCGGGCCCCGCGGCCGACCAGCGACGCCCAGCCGCCGAACGGCTTGACGCAGCGCTCAATGGCGTCGGCGATCACCCGGGGCTGATAACTCTCGGCGCGCTGCAGGCTGACGGTGGCTCGCTCGCTCACGTGGTCTCTCCGGCCCAATGCTCAAGACGGGCAGCGCCGCAGACCGGCGATGCCGTCGCACCCTCTCGGGGGAAAGTATAAGGCGCATCGGTGCGTGGAGGCCAGCGGCTTCAGGAGATTCGGCATCAGGGCAGGGGGAAAAGGCCGTCGGGCAGGGATCAGATGGTCCACGGAAGCTCGTTACGCCGGATCTTCCCAATCAATTCCCGGGCCTGATCGTGCTGCTCCTCGAATCGGTCCACGAGGTAGGCCAGGAACTTGTCATCCTTGAAGCCTGGAAGCGCGACCAGCCCGGCGAAGTCGGCGATGTCCAGGTACTTCTTCCGCGGGTTGCGCGTCTGGCTGACCATGGCGGCGTATTTCGTCGCCGCCAGTGCTTCCGGGGAGGCCAGCCCGTTCTCGTGCTTGAGAATCTCCTTGAGCACCGGATGCTCACCCGCGTTCAGGATGTCAATGCCCAGATCCACGGACTGCAGGACGTCCGGCTGATCCTCGAAGCCGATTCCCTTTTCCTGAAGCCACTTGCGGAACCGGCGAAAGTCCTGCCGGCCGACGACGTAATCTGTGTCCCTGGTAAACCGCTGATCCATATAGGCGGTCAGGGCCTTGGCACCGATGAGCAGATGCCGGGAGGCCTCGATAAGCCCAACGAGTTCCTGATGTTCCGCCATCGCCTCTTTTCCGGCGGCGTCATCCACCATCCGATCAACGATCGCCTGCACCCTGGAAAATGTGGACGATACGGGCATACATTCATTATACCCGAACCGTGGTGAGCAAAGGAACGAGTGGAGAGGTCGATGGCTGGGCGACCTCCCGCCGCTGGGTCACACGTTGAAGAACCACTCCGTGATGGCCACGATGTACTTCAGGTTCAGGATCCAGCGGAGCAGCATCTTGATGGGCACCAGGGCCATCCAGGTGAACAGCAGCATCATCACCGCGTAGCGGGCGAAGCCCTGCTGGCGGTACATCTTCCTGAACAGGGTCTCTTTCAGGATCCACGGGGTCAGGGCGAAGTAGGCCAGGATCGCGATCAGGCCGGGCGCCTCGCGGAGAAGGTAGTAGTACTCGCTGCCGGTGGATTCGCGGGTGGGCAGGCCGGTGCCCAGCCAGTGGATCCAGAAGATCTCGGAGAGGTTCACGTTGGTCAGGGCCGCGGGGATGTGCGGATTCCAGTATTCGTAGGGCCCGAAGAAGTTCCAGTTCGGACCGCGGAGGAAGGTGCCCAGGACGATCAGCACCACCCACAGCACCACGAAGCCCAGCAGGAACATGCCGATGGCGAAGGGGCGTTCCTTGAGGGTGTAGTAGCCGTTGCCCTTGGGATTCTTGTCGATGTAGGGCAGCGCCAGCAGCCCCAGGATGATCATGCCCGGAAGCAGCACGCCGGCGATCCACGGGTCGAAGTAGACCAGCAGCTCCTGCAAGCCCAGGAAGTACCACGGCGCCTTCGAGGGGTTGGGCACCGCGGCCGGGTTGGCCGGCTGCTCCAGCGGCGCCCGCAGGAAGATCGCCCAGACGATCAGGAACACCGAACAGAGCACCAGGGCGACCAACTCTGTGTAGACCAGGTCCGGCCAGACCAGCACCTTGTCGTCGCTGCCGGCCTCGATGAGCGGCTCCCCGCGTTCCATGCGTTCGTCGTTGAGAGCCATGCCGCGGAAGGCGATCCACAGGCAGATGCCCACGCTGTAGATCATCAGGGTGATGGGGACGTTGTCCGGCTTGGTGACGATGAGGGCGAAGTTGCTGTCCAGGGCGCTGCCGAAGTAGACCAGCGTGAACCCGATGAGGATGAGCAGGGCGAAGCGGGGCTTGGTCCACTGGCGGTAGAAGATCATGGCCAGCAGCACCAGCATGACGCTGAAGAACAGCATCAGCTCCGGGCCCAGCAGCCAGTTCACGAAGTCGCGTACGCCCATCCAGTCGCCCATGGCCACGAAGGCCGCGATCATCAGGATGGGGATGGCCAGCAGGGCGTAGCGGACGCCCTTGGCGGCGTTGGCGAGGGGTGTCAGGGCCAGGAACGAGGCGGTTCCGGCCCAGAAGACGTTCATCAGGGAATCGGATTGTGCGAGCAACATGGAGACTTCCGGACAGTAAGACGATCAACACATCGAACCCGCTTCGCGTGCCTCCGATACGTAACGCGATACAGAACGCTTCGATCGAAAGCAACGAATGAACCACAGAGACACAAGGCACACGAAGAAATCGTTCAACCCGAATCCAGGGAATCAGTGCCCTTGCTCGACCTGACTTCGCATCAACCCGGTCTGGTGTCTTCCAGATTGATTCTCTGCGCCCTCTGTGCCTCTCTGGTTCGTCTTGTATTCTGTTGCCTACAGCGGCCCACTGATCCCGCCGTCCTTGCGGATGCGCCAGAAGTGAACCGCGATCAACACCGTCACCACCGTCGGCAACAACACGCAATGCAGCACGTAGAATCGCAGGATCGCCGACGGGCCGACGTAGGTGCCGGCCAGCAGCCCGAAGCGGGCGTCGTCGCCGGCATGGACCAGCGGCACGTCACCGATCATGAGCAGGGCGGCGCCGGGGCCTTCATGCCCCAGGAACGGCGTGGCCCGGGCCATGTTCGAGCCGACCGTGATGGCCCACATGGCCAGCTGATCCCACGGCAGCAGATACCCGGTGAAGGACAGCAGCAGCGTGCACAACAGCAGGATCACGCCGATGGTCCAGTTAAACTCGCGGGGCGGCTTGTAGCTGCCGGTCAGGAACACCCGGAGCATGTGCAGCCAGATGGAGATGACCATGGCATGGGCGCCCCAGCGGTGCAGCTCGCGGAGCAACCCCAGGGTGACATGGGCCCGCAGCCCCTGGATGTCCTTGTAGGCGTACTCGGCCACCGGGCGGTAGTAGAACATCAGCAGGATGCCGGTCACCACCTCCACCAGGAACAGGAAGAAGGTCAGGCCGCCCATGCACCAGGTGAACGACAGCCGGATGCCGCTCTTGCGGATCGCCACCGGATGCAGGTGCAGGAACACGTTGCTGAGCACCGCCATCGCCCGGGTGCGGCGATCGCGGGGAATGCCGTGGCGGAAGATCGAGCCCCACACCTGGGATTCGCGGACGTAGTCATTGAAGCGGCCGAACATGCTCATGGAGTCAAAAGCCTCACCTGACAGACTGGCGGAAACCGTCCGGCTCCCGCATCACACCGACAGGAAACTCTCCGGGTTGTCCCACTCGCCCTTTTCCTGCTGGAACTTCTTGCTGCGATCGACGATCACCGTGCCGTCCTCGAGGGCGATCTTGAACCGCTCCAGCGGGCGCGGCGCCGGCCCCTCGAAATTGATGCCGTTCTGCATGAACCCGCTGCCGTGGCAGGGGCATTTGAACTTGCGCTCGCTCTCCAGCCAGTTGGGGATGCAGCCCAGGTGCGTGCAGACCGTGCTCAGGGCCGCGATCTCACCGTCCAGCCGCACGATCCAGATGCCCTTGCCCTTGTAGTCCTCGCTGACCCCGCCCACCGGCATTTCCACGTACTTGCCCAGATCGCCCAGCCGGACGCGCGGGTCGGGCTCCTCCAGCACCTTGGGCATCATGAACGACTGGAACGCGCCCAGGCTCACCGCCGTGCTGCCCGCGAATGCTGCCCAGCCCACCCCGGCGGCGCTGATGAACCCCCGGCGGGTGGTCTTCTCGCCGGCGGCCTGGCTGCGGGCCGCTTCGGTTTTCTTGAGGAACCTGGCGTCGGGCGGAAGCTCGTCCGGGCTCTGCTCGCGCAACTCCTTCACGGCCGGGGGCGACGCCGTGCCGCCCTTGCTCATGCCCGCCCGTCCGCCGCGGGCGGTGGTCGCCTTGAGCAGGGCCGCGATCGCCGGGTCGGTCACGCCCGGCGGCTTGCCGACGTTGGTGGCCGGGGCGGCGACGGTCTTGGCCGGTGCAGAAGCCGCCACGAGTGGCTCTGCCGCTTCCGCGGTGGCCGGCTCGGCGGAGGCTGCCGGAGCGGCCGCCGGCTTGGGCGGCGCGGGCGCCTCGTCCACCTCGATCGTCTCGAACTTGATCACCTCGACCGGGCATTCCTCGGAGGCTTCGATGATGGTCTCGGTGCGCGGCTTGGTGAACTCGGCATTCAGCGCTTCCGGCCTGATAATGCAGGTGTCTTCGGTGACCTGGAAAACGTCCGGACAGGTCGTTTCGCAGGCATCGCAGACGATGCATCCCGGGGCGATCCAGACCTTGGTTACGACCAGCGGCATATCCTGCTCCTTCGCCCGGGACTCGCGAGTCTCGAAAACGGGCGCGCCTTTCTCGGGTCGGGCCGACCATGCCATGTGGGGCGATACGCCCGCGGATGCACCAGATCCAGTGGTCTCCTCCGCCGACCCGGCAGAGCGGGGTATTCTAACGGACCCCGGGCTCCGCCCGCAACCCGACTCGGGGCCGGATCCGGCCGCGGCAACCCGAGCCGCCCCGCGCCGAGACGGCCACGGCTCGGAAAGGGCCTGTCGCACACCCCCTCAAAGCTCCTTGATTGCCGTCACCAGCGCCTGGATGGCCTTTTTCCCATCGCCGAAGTACATCAGCGTGTTGTCCGCGGAGAAGAGCGGGTTGGGGATGCCGGCAAACCCGGGCGAGAGGCTCCGCTTCACCACGATCACGGTCCGGGCCTTGTCCACGTCGATGATGGGCATGCCCGCGATGGGGCTGTTCGGGTTGTTGCGGGCGTCGGGATTCACCACGTCGTTCGCGCCGATCACGATGGCGACGTCCACCGTCTCCATGGTCGGGTTGATCGTATCCATCTCGATGAGCTGGTCATAGGGCACGTCGGCTTCCGCCAGCAGCACGTTCATGTGGCCCGGCATGCGCCCGGCGACGGGATGGATGGCGTACTCGACCTGCGTCCCGCGTTCGGCCAGCACGATCCCCAGGTCGCGCACGACGTGCTGGGCCTGCGAGACGGCCATGCCGTAGCCCGGCACGATCACCACCCGGCGGGCACCGTCGAAGAGCATGGCCAGCTCTTCCGGACCGGCCGACTTCACGCTGGTGTAGACTTCGTCGGCGGACCGGGTGGAACCGCCGGAAGCCATCACGCCGAACAACACGTTGCCGAGGCTGCGGTTCATGGCCTTGCACATGATCGAACTGAGGATGAGCCCCGACGCGCCGACCAGCGAGCCGGCGATGATGAGCACGTTGTTGTTGAGCACGAATCCGGTCGCGCAGGCGGCGAGCCCGGAGTACGAGTTCAGCAGGGCGATCACCACCGGCATGTCCGCGCCGCCGATGGGCGTGGTCAGGGTCACGCCGAGCACGCCGGCCGTGACGCACAGCAGCCAGTACGGCAGCGTGCTGCCCGGGGCGAGCACGATCCAGGCACAGCAGCCCAGGCTCGCCAGAGTCAGCGCCGCGTTGAGCGCTTTCTGTGCGGGGAATCGCCCCCAACTGTCCTTCCAGGACCCGTTCAGCTTGCCGAAGGCGATCAGGCTGCCGGTCAGCGTCACCGTCCCGATGAGCCCGGACACGCCGGTGGCGACCAGCAACTGGGTTTCCACCGAGGGTATTCTGCCGGCCGCCAGTTTCCCGCTGACCTCCAGCAGCACCGCTCCCGCGACCAGCGTGGATGCGCCGCCGCCGAAGCCGTTGAACAGCGCCACCATCTCCGGCATGCCCGTCATCTTGACGCGCAGCGCCGCCACCGCGCCGATCACCGAACCCACCCCGATCGCCGCCAGGATCACCCCGACGTTCAGCCCCCGGGCCAGGAACGTCACCAGCACCGCCACCAGCATGCCCAGCGCGCCGAGCCAGTTGCCGCGAACGGCCGTCTTCGGGTGGGTCAGTCCGCTGATGCCCCAGATGAACAGCAGCGAGGAGATCAGGTAGCCGAGGTTGATCCAGCCTTCCCTGATGACAAACTCGGTGTGCATCGGCTACGCCTTCTTCCTGAACATGGCCAGCATGCGGTTGGTGACCGCGAACCCGCCCACTACGTTGATGGTCGCGAGCACGATGGCGAGAAAACCCA
>CAYVVX010000123.1:8409-10663 GCA_964455315.1 uncultured Planctomycetales bacterium
GGACGGCGAGGATGGCGCCGGTGATGGTGATGCCGGAGATCGCGTTGGATCCGGACATGAGCGGTGTGTGCAGCGTCGGCGGGATCTTGGTGATGATCTCAAAGCCGACGAACATCGCCAGGCAGAAGATCGTGAACAGAACGATGAACTGATCCATTACGGCGTTCCTCCTGAAGCGTCGTTTCCGGAGAGCTTCAGAGCATCCCGGACGCGCGGATGAACCACCGCGCCGTCCCGCGTTACCAGCGTCTCCCGCGTGATCTCGTCCTCCACGTCGAGCTTGAGTTCGCCCGCCGGGGCCAGGTGCTTCAGGAACGTGGTGACGTTGTTCGAGAACATCTGGCTGGCGTGGTAGGGGATCGAGGAGGACGGGTTGTCCGGACCCAGTATCAGGACGCCGTTGTGCACGACTTCCTCGCCAGGCCTGGTCAGCTCGCAATTGCCGCCGCGCTCCGCGGCCAGGTCCACGACGATCGAGCCGGGGGACATGACCTCCACCATGTCCTTCGTGACCAGGACGGGCGCCTTCCTGCCGGGGATGGCCGCGGTGGTGATCACCACGTCGCTGTGCTTCACGACCGAGGTCATCAGCTCCCGCTGCCTGCGGTAGAATTCCTCGCCCAGTTCCCTGGCGTAACCGCCTTTGTCTTCCGACCCGCCCGCCTCCAGCTCCATCTCCACGAACTTCGCTCCCAGGCTCTGGACCTGCTCCTTCACCGCCGGGCGGACATCGTACGCCTCGACGATGGCGCC
Source organism: uncultured Planctomycetales bacterium (assembly GCA_964455315.1). Taxonomy (GTDB): domain Bacteria; phylum Planctomycetota; class Phycisphaerae; order UBA1845; family PWPN01; genus CAYVVX01. Next base: position 9,163 of record CAYVVX010000123.1, read on the forward strand.
CAGCTTCCGCGCCGTGCCGATCGCCTGGAGTCCGGCCACGCCCGCCCCCACGATCAGGACGCGGGCCGCCCGCAGCGTGCCGGCCGCGGTCATCATCAGCGGGAACATCTTGGGCAGCCGGTCGGCCGCCATCAGGACTGCCTTGTAGCCGGCGATCGTGGCCATGGACGAGAGCACGTCCATGCTCTGGGCTCGCGTGATGCGCGGCATGAGTTCCAGCGCGAACAGCAGGGCACCCGTCTCGGCGACACGCTGCGCGGCCTCGGGAGCGGCCAGCGGGTCGGCCATGCCGATGACGGCCTGCCCGAACCGCATCCTGGCCAGGTCAGCCCCGCCGGCCTCGGGATTCGAGCCGAGCGCGCGGACCTGCAGGACGGTGCTCGCGTTGCTCCAGATCTCTTCGCGGGAGGCGGCCGCCTTGGCGCCCTTCTCCACATACTCCGCGTCGGGATAGCCCGCCTCGACGCCCGCGCCGGGCTCGACCAGGACTTCGTGCTTCAGCTTCTGGAGAGCGGCGATGGAGGCGGGCACCAGGGCGACGCGCCGCTCACCGGGAAAGGTCTCCCTGACGACTCCGATGATCATGGGGCGGATGGACTCCGGTCGATCAATCTGGTTTCAGCTTCGGACGCGACAGCAGCCTAGCGGCTGATTCACGGGATGGCCAGCCTCGAAGCCCGCCTGAAGCTGCGGCCCAGGTCTGCAACCGGTGAGCTTCTCTTGTGCAGCACCGACCCCGCCCTCCGTAGCGGCCGACCTCCGACTCGGCCGGTAGCGAAACGCCGCGTCTCCCCAAAGAGCCGCGGACTTCAGTCCGCGCGGGGCACACGAACACGCTGCCCAAACGCTTCGCGCGCAACCACGCCGGCTTCAGCCCGCGAGGTTTGCCCACCCGGCAAAAGCCTCGCGCCCGAAAAACGATGCAGCCCACAGATCACATAGATGAACACACATGGATGTAGAGGTATTATCATCCGTGTCATCCGCGCGATCTGTGGACAGGCCTTCTATCGGTCCTGTGAGAATGCTCCGCCACGGGATACCGAAAACCATGTTTCAGGCGTTGGATACGAGCGCCAGAGCCGGACCCGCTATGCCGCATCTGCCATCTCAAATCTCAGATCCTCCGCTTCTTTGCGTTCTCGGCGTCTGCGGTTCCAGATTCCTTGGATTGCGGCCCAAACCCGCGCTGAATCCAGCGGACCCACCCGCTCCGATTCCGGGAAACCAAATGGACCACCCCCGGTGTTCCACCCTCGGCTCTTTGACATGTCGCGTCCCCGCTTGCGCTATCCAGGCGTCGCTCGCCCAGACTTCGCCTGTATTGTACCCGCCGCACGATCTCTCTGGAGACTGGCGACTGCCCGCTCGCGATCATCCGGTAGAGTTTGGCTAAAAGCTGACAGCCGAAAGCTGACAGCCTCTCCTTTTGTGGCGACCGGCCAAGGGCGACTTCTTTTTTTCGGGCCAAACGAAGCCACCGAAACCGCGTTCTCGACCC
>CAYVVX010000124.1:0-10605 GCA_964455315.1 uncultured Planctomycetales bacterium
CTCCCCTGCCGGCCATTCCGCGTGAACCGCCGCGCCCTCGCCGGCCGCCTCCCCGCCGCCGGCAGCGCAGGCCGCCACAGCACCCGTCCACAGGATCAACCCGACCAGGACGCCGTCAAACCACCGGACACGTCTTCGCATGATGTCTCCGCACTGATGCCAGATAACCCACGATCCCCGCCGCCGGACTCCATCGGCGATCGGGCATCATAGACGACTCCGCCGCCTGGTTCGACTCTTCACCGCCCCCCGCGCGATGTGCCGCCCGGGACCGGTGACGGGCAGGCAGACGTTTTGATAGGCCCGCCGGGCCGGAAACGATACAATCATCGCTTCCTGGTGGTGATCGGCATCGCTATGTCGCTCATGATTCCCTGAAACGCTCCTGGCCTGACGGAGTTCACCATGCCCCACCTGAAGATCGGCGTCGCCCTGTGGTCGTTCGGGATGCACCGCACGCTGGACGAGTTCAGGCAGAAGCTCGACCTGGCCTGCGCGGTCGGCGCCAGGGCCGTCCAGCCCTGGAACGTCGACTACTACGAGGGCGACACCCCCTGCGCCCTGGATCCCGACCGCTGCACCGGCACCGCCCGCAGGGAAGTCGCCACAGCCGTCGCCGAGCGCGGGCTCACTATCAGTGCCTTCTGTGCCCAGCTCATCGGGCCGAAGAAGTTCGGCGGGCTCGGCGAGGAGGACGGGCTCGACGAGCGCATCCGCAAGACGCAAAAGGCCATCGAGTTTGCCGTCGACCTGGGTGCCCCTGTCGTCAGCACCCACGTCGGTGAGATCCCCGAGGATCCGTCCCACCCCGATTACCGGATCTTCCTCCGCTCCTGCGGCGCCATCGTCCGGCACGCCGAAAAGATCGGCGGCATCTTCGCCATGGAAACCGGGCAGGAATCGGCCCCCTGCCTCAAGCGGTTCATCGAGGATCTGGCCAGCCCGGCCGCCAGGTGCAACTACGACCCCGCCAACATGCTGCCCTGGGGCACGGTCGAGGGTGTCGACATCATGGCTCCGTACATCGTGCATGCCCACGCCAAGGATCTTCATCCGGTGACGAAGAAAGCCACGCTTGGCCGGGGCGATGTGCCCTGGCAGCCGTACCTCGCGGCCATGCAGCGCATCGGCTACCACGGCTGGCACGCGGTGGAGGATGAAACCGGTGACGAGGTGGTGGCGTCGATCCGCACCGGCGTGGAGTTCCTCCAGGGGTTCTGATTCACCCGCGCGTCCCGGACAACCATCGCCCATGCCTCCGCAGCCTTCCATCCAGCACCATCCGACATCGTGGCAGCGGCGCTACGGCTGGCTCCCGCTCATCGTCGCGCCCGCGGTGGTCTTCGGCGCCATGATCCTGCTCTACGGCCACACGACCGGCTGGTACTTCTTCCGCGCCGGCCTGCCCGAGTTTGAGCGGGCCCGCGCGGAACCCGGGTTGATGGAGCCCCTGGCGAAGGCCATCGGCCTGCCCGCGCCGGATCTCGCCGCGATGGACGTGGACACCGCCCGGCGGATCTACGACGGCTACGCGGCCCTGCGGCGCGACCCGGACGATGTCGCCCGCATCCGGGCCATGGCCGAGACCTACCGCTCGATCGGCGACGAGCCCCGGGCTGAATCCTGTGACGCCCTGGCGGACACGCTCTCGTCGCGGCGTTGAAGCGGTTTGGCCTCTTCGGCTATAAGAAGCCTGTCCTTTCCGTTCACCGCGCATGTTCGAGGAAGCAACCTTGGCCCGTCGCAATCAACCCCTGCTCATCGGCATCCTCCTCGCCACGGTCGCTCTGATCGCCGTCGGCGTCTGGCTGCTGGTCGCTCCGCCGTCCTCACCGCAGCCGGCGCCGGTTCCCAGACCTACCAGGGCGGCGCTCGACAAGGCCATCGCCGCCGGACGCAACGCCTTCATCGAGAAGTACGTCAAGACCTCCTGGGAGGAGGCCTCCGACGGCGGCTATGTCGATTACGTCGACGCCGTCGGCCAGAAGCACACCTACGGCCCCCGGGTTTACATCGCCTGCCAGCTCTACCTGATGACCCACTTCCTGATGTACGCCGATGACTTCGACGTGCCCAGGGACGACCCGCTTTACCAGTCGGTTCGCGACTGGCTCATCAACGAGTACGATCCCCAGGCTGGCCGCTGGATCTGGTCCGAGGAAGGCTGCCTCCACCCCAAGGGCATGATGGCCCTGGTCCGCAGCGGGCATCGCGATCTGGTCGATCCCGCCTGGCGCTGGGCCAGGGCGTCCCAGCTCTGGCTTCCCGAACAGCACATGTTCACCATGCGCCAGTCCGGCGACATCATCCAGACCCTCGGGCGGGCCACCCTGTCCCTGAGCGGCAAGAGCGACTGGGAACACGGCGCCCCCATCCCCGACCCGGAAGCCAGCGCGAAATTCCTCCATGCCATGCTGGAGGCCGGGCACAGCCTCCAGGAGCCCGAGATGACCGAGCTCAACGACGGCATCAACGACTACTTCGAGAAGAACACCCTCCGATTTGACGAGATGGACACCCGCGACGTGATCGGCATGGTCTGGTACGTCTTCTGCACCCATCATTTCGATCTGCCCCGGCGCGGCGGCTACGACTTCTGCATCCGCACCATGTCCGACGGCATCGCCGCCGGCGGCGTGCTGCGCAAAAACTCCCTCACCGAACACTTCGCGGCCGTCCGCGGGCTGGTCATCAAGGCGCTGCTGCTCGCCGATATCCGCCTGCCGGAGATGGACGCGGAGATTCAATCCATGCTCGACCGCCAGTCCCCCGACGGCGACTGGCCGCTCACCCCCGCCGCGAAGAAAACCTGGGGACTCGGCGTCGTCCCCCCCGTGGGCATCAAGACCGGCCAGATGGACGGCGCCAACACCTACCTCATCACCCTGGCACTGATGGCTTACCGCGACGCGATGTACCCATGACCACGCACGGACCATCTCACCCGCCGGGATCTTCCGGCCAGGGCCTGCTGATCCTCGCCGGCGTCCTGCTGCTCGGCGCCGTCGCGTTTGTGGTCCTGGCGTTATGGGTTCGCTTCAGCACCGGCTCGAACCCGGGCGGTCCCGCGCCGGCCTACCCCACCGCCGGGCGCATGCCCGGGGACTTCGAGAGCGATCACTCCCGGGACGCCGAAGCCTTCAAGGCCACCTGCTCGCAGTGCCACGTACTGCCCAGCCCGTACGTCCATGATGAAGCGGGTTGGCGCGGCGTTCAGATCAAGATGCAGGGTCAGATGGCCGATCGCGGGATCAGCATCCCACAGAAACAGATCGACCTCGCCATCGCCTACGTCATCCGCCATGCCAGGAACAGGCCGTCCCCGCTCAGCCGCCCCGCGTATGTCATCCCTGCCTCCGCCCCGGAGGCAATTCCAGCTGACTGAGTCCGGCATGGCGGGACGGCGCCGGAAAGAACACGGTTTCATATAATCAGGCGGCTCAGATCGACGATGTTCTATGAATGCCTTCGAAGGATGCCTGATATGACGCGACCACGATTCGATCGATTCCTGATGGCGATGCTGGCCGTGATCCTCGCGGCCGGCGGCTGCGATTCCCAATCGTCCTCCTCCGGCGGTTCCGATACCTCCACCGGGGGCGATGGTGCAGCCGCCCGTGCGGCGGAACTGCTCACCGACGTCACCGCCGCCGCCGGCATCGACTTCGTCCACGACCGCCACGACACCGGCGAATTCCGCTTCCCGGAGATCAACGGCGCCGGCGTCTGCACCCTCGACTACGACAATGACGGCTGGTACGACCTCTACTTCGTCCAGGGCGGCAGACTCCCCGGCGTCGACGGCGGCCGCGAGCTGTCCGACCAGCTCTACCGCAACCGCGGCGACGGCACTTTCGAAAACGTCACCGACCAGGCCCGCATCCACGCCACCGGGTTCGGCACCGGCTGCGTGGCCGGCGACTACAACAATGACGGCCACGTCGATCTCTTCGTGTACAACACCGGCCCCAACACCATGCTCAGGAACAACGGTGACGGAACCTTCGCCGACGTCACCGCCGCCCTGCAGCTCGGCGACCCGCGCTGGGCCGGCGGCGGAGCCTTCGTCGATTACGACGCCGACGGCCACCTCGACCTCATGCTGTCCAACTACGCCGTCTGGGATCCCCAGCGCGAGAAGGAATGCACCATCCGCGACACGGGCGCGCGGGATTACTGCGGCCCCGCCACCCATACCGGCGACCGCGACGTGCTCTATCACAACAACCGCGACGGCACTTTCACCGACGTGTCCACCGCCGCCGGCGTGGTGGACGACGACCGCACCGGCATGGGCATCGCCTGCGCCGACTTCACCGGCGACGGGCTCCAGGACATCTACGTCGCCAACGACGCCCGCCGCAACAACCTCTGGGTACAGAGCCGGGATCACACCTTCACCGACGAAGCCCTGCAATGGATGTGCGACCTGAACGAGGAGGGCAAGCCCCAGTCCAGCATGGGCGTCCTGGTCGAGGACTTCGATCTCAACGGCCACTGGGATCTGCTGCTGACCCACTTCTGGGACGAGTACAACACGCTCTATCTCAACAGCGGCACGGTTTTTCGCGACGCCAGCCAGACCGCCCGGCTCAAGACCTGCACCCTGCCCTACACCGGCTTCGGTGTCAGCGCCCTTGATCTTCATAATGACGGCGGCATGCAGATCTACATCGCCAACGGCAAGGCCAACATGGCCAGCAAGGTGATCTACATCGAGGGGAACGCCTACGCCGAGAAACAGCAGCTCCTGGACTGGTCCTACCAGACAAAGCAGTTCACCGACATCACCGATACCGCCGGGGGAGTATTCAAGACCGCCCGCGTCGGGCGCGGCACGGCCTTAATCGACTACGACAACGACGGGGACATGGACCTGGCTGTCAGCACCAACAACGGTCCCGCCATGCTGCTGCGCAACAACGCCCCGAAGAGCAATCACTGGCTCGAGGTGCGCTGCATCGGGCCGGACGGCAAGCGCGACGCCTACGGTGCCGAGGTCGAGATCCGCGCCGGAGACATGGTCCGCCGCAAGCTCCTCTACGTCGCCTCCAGCTATGCCGGCAGCAGCGATCCCCGACTCCATTTCGGCCTCGGCCAGGCAACCCGGGTCGATACCGTCACCGTCAAGTGGATTGACGGCAGAACCAGCACATGGAAGGACGTCCCCGCGGATCAACTCGCGATCCTGCGCTACGATGAGCGTTGACTGCCGGTCCATGCGGATCAAGGGGCGCGTGGAAGGCCGCAAATTGACCGGGCTGCGCCGGCATTGGCTGACCCGTGCCGTCCGATGGACATTCGCCCCAAACGGGGCGAAGGTGTGTAGCCACGGGTGAAGCGAGCTTCGCCGCCAGGCGCAGCGAGCCCAACCCGTGGAAGCCGGTCAGGAATCATTGGCCTTCGCCCCGGATGGGGCGAAGGAATGCCGCGATTGCGTGAAACGCCTGCAATCGCCGGTGCTCCGAGGCAACGCTTGAAGGACATAACCCTGCAATACGCGCAATCAGCACCTCAACGCAACCTGCAACTCCATCCGCCCCGGCTGCGCCATGCCCTGACCCGCCGTACCACGCTCATCGCCGTGCTCCTTGTCGCCACGACCGCGGTCGTCTTCGCGATCATCTATCGTCCCCTGCCCCGACTTCCCGACTTCGACACCTTCCGCACCGACCAGTCCCGCGCCCGCACTCTCTGCCGCCGGCTCGATATCCCGGAACTCCCCGACATCACCGGCCTCGACGAGGGCGGCCAGCGTCACTTTTATGACATGTTTAACCGCCTCCGGGCCAGGCCGGACGACCCGGACGAATACGGCTGGCTGGGCAGGGTCTATGAAGCCCAGAAGTTTCCCGAGTTCGCCGACCAGCTCTACCGCATCGCCATCAGCAAGGCCCCCGCCGACCACGAGTGGCATTACCATCTCGCCCTGCTCCTCGAAAACCAGGGGCGCGTCGACGAAGCTGAAGCGGAATACCGCCTCGCCGCCGAACGCCGACCCGACTTTGCCCCCGTCCACATGCGCCTTGCCTGGCGCGCGGCCGAACGCGGCGCCCCGACCGAGGCCCTGCAGGAAATCGCCCGCTACATCGAACTCCGCCCCGACGATCCCTTCGGCTACATCGAGCAGGCCCAGCTCCACTTCGAGCAGGAGCACTGGGACGATCTCGCCGTATCGCTGCAGACCGCCGCGTCGAAAGGGTCGCTCAACCGCAAGGCCCATCGCCTGCTCGGGGCGCTTCGACGCCACCAGGGCAATGAGAAGGAAAGCCGCTTCCACCTGCTCATGTCCGCCAAGCCCCTTCCCGGCGACGACATGGCCGATCCCCTGGCCCTGCTCGTCCGCCGCCTCGAAACCTACCAGAACCCGGTTATCACCCGCTTCACCTCCCTGGTCGACAGCGCCCGCTACGCCGACGCCCTCGCCATGCGCGACCAGGTCATCGATGCCGCTCGGGCCGGCAACTCGCTGGGATCCATCCTCGGCCGGCTCGCCGAGTGCTACCGCCAGACGCGCCAACTGAAGGAAGCCTACGACCACGCCCTCCGCGCCCGTGCCGAGCTCCCCGACGACCCCGAGCCGCGCGCCCTCGCCGCCCTCATCCTCATGTCCGCCGGCCGATTCCCCGAGGCCATCGCCGACGCCGACGCCGCCCTGACCATGAACGCTGATCACCTCATCGCCACCTACGCCCGCGGCATGAGCCTCATGCAACTCGCCCTGCAGGAGCACCAAAGGCCCCCGGACCAGCGTGCCGCGGAGCCGCCGGCACTCCTCGACGCGGCCACGCGGGATCTCCAGCGCTGCGTCGATGCCGACCCGGTCAAGCTCGATTACCTGGTCGGTCTGGGCACCGCCAGGGCACTGGCCGGCGACTTCGACACCGCCCAGGATCTGCTCACCACTGCCTCGATGGTGGCCCCCGGCGATCAGAAGGTGCTCGCCTATCTGGCCCGGGCCCGCGACCGCCAGTCTTTCTGGCCGCAGCCCGCCGCGAACCCGTAACCCCCGTTTTTAGCCCCGCTGGCCCACTTTTGCCCCCGTTCCACCCGGTTCGATCGGCCCGAAATCCTCCGGCCGCGGCGTGAGCGCCCCCCGAGGTTGTCGCTTTGTCCCCGGATGGTTGGCTCTGGCCCGTTCCCCCGCGGAGGCCCACACGCGACGCGCGGCTCCGGGATGAAGGACGCAGGCCAGGGCAGAATTCGGACATGATCTCCCCCCGCCCCAAAAGGGCATGTTCGAAAGCGGCTCATTGGATAGGAACGGCTTTCCAGAACAGGAGAACGGACATGTGGACGGAACTCATCAAACGCGTCGGCACCACCCTGCCGACCATCGTGGCCGGGGGGTTGATGGCCTCGACAGCGGTGGCACAGCCTAGCGGCGTCAACTGCCCCCAGGAATTCGCCATCGACTTCTCCCTCGACATCGGCTCGGACACCGAGCTCAGCGACCCCAACATGGACGGTGACGAACTTCACGACCCCGGCGACGTCTACTTCGCGCTCGGCGGCCCCATGGTCCCGGCCGGCTTCATCGGTTACGACGGCTACCTCGACGATGCCTTCATCTTTGGCGGCACCGACCCCATCCCCGATCCGCCCATGCTGGCCGGCGGCGCCGTCGTGCCGGTGGGTGTGATGTGTCCGCCCGACGACTGCTACCGCCGTCACTTCGATCTCGACGGCCACGATCGGATCTGCACCGATCTCCGCCAGTACATCCCCAATCACCCGCTCGAAGTGCCCATCCCGACGTTCCAGTCCGCATGCATCTTCCCGCCCGAGCACCTGATCATCTCCTACGACGATGATCGCGGGCTCGGCTGGCCGGGCGGCGACGTTCCCGTCACCGCGCCTTCCATGACCGGCGTGAGCAGCTATGGCACCACGGCCGGCAAGGACGAGGTCATCGCTCTCACCCTGACTCCCGGCCCGATTCCGTCCCCCATCGCCGGCATCGCTCCCTACCTCAGCGAGCGGGCCCTGCACGCTGACCTGGCCCCCAACCCCGACGCCACCGAGAAGGACGACGATGATGTCGATTCGCTCGATGTGGTTGCCCACATCATCGACCTGCCGGCCAGCCCCGACGGCGTCCCCGGCGGGATCGATCCCTGCCCGTACTGGTACTTCACCGCCGATCACGAGGCGGTCAGCCCTGCCTCCCTCGATCCGGGCAGTATCTATCTCACCACCGGTGCGGCCGTGCCGACCAAGGTCATCGACGACGTGATCCACCTCGGCATCCCCGAGACCACCGACGTCGATGCCTTCGAGTTCACCTGGCTGCGCACGACGCAGGGCAGCCCCGCGCTGGCCATCCTGTTCAGCGTGGACAACGACGACCCGCTGACTCCCGGCGATGAGTCCGGCGGCCTGAGCCCCCGCGTCATCTACGCCTCCTTCATGACCGGCTTCAGCTTCCCGCTGACCGATCCGGATGATGAGCGGATCAAGGATGACATCGACGCCATCGCCATCTGGTGCAGCCCGTTCGAGCCCCCGCCGGAGCCCTGCACTGCCCCGGTGGTCGTCTCGGCCGTCTCGCGGCTGACCCACGGCGCCGCCGGCGACTTCGACATCGACGTCTTCGCCGGTGAGGTCGAGCACCGCGTCGATGCCCCCAAGACGCTGATCATCAGGTTCGATCAGCCGGTCGTGGTCTGCGACTGCACCCTCGATGTGAATGCCCCCGGTTCGGAGGTCGGCACCAGCCACGGCACTGCGACCGCCAGCCTGGCCGGTGACACCCTGACCATCGACATCACCGGCGTGCCCACCGTCGCCAGCTTCACCGTCCGGCTCAGCGGCTTCTGCTGCCTGCCCGACCACGTGGCCATGACGCCATACACCTTCAAGTTCTGCGTCCTCACCGGTGACGTCACCGGCGACGGCGTGGTCAACATCGTGGACTTGAACACGGCCAAGGGTGACCTGTTCGCGGCGGTGACCGCGGCGAACTTCCGCTCCGATGTGACCGGCGACGGCATCATCAACATCGTCGACCTGAACGCCATCAAGCGGAACCTGTTCAGCACCTGTCCGTGAGTGAGTAACCCACCTCGCCGCGGAACGACTCCCGCGGCGGGTCTCCGAAGTTGGCCCCGCACGGCTCCGGGTACGGTCTTTCAAAGGACCGGGCCCGGGGCCTGCATTATTGAGGGGGGAGGACGCGGCGGCGGGAGCGAACCCAGTGGTGCCGGGGGTGGAAACCGGAAAACGCGGCGAGTCGCTGCGAAGAACCGCGGCACGTCGTCGCATCGCTACTCAGCGCTGAGTTGGAGCCCATCGTGGGTCGCGCGCGGTGCGGTCGATGTCGGTCGCCGGCACATCTCGCGGATCGCGAGGATGGCGCAAAGGACCAGACCGTACGCCAGGCCGAGTAGCATGGTCGCGATCCAGGGTCCACACAGTTCCGGCATGGTGTTGTTTCGCAGTGCCACCCGCCCGGCGAGGTAGGGGATGAACCCAACAGCAAACGCGACTCCAAACAGGAGTGTTCGACCGTGCGGCTGGCGACGAAGTGCCCATGCCACGCAGCCAAACGGCACCAACGTGGTCAGCAACGCCGTCCAGTCAAACATCGCCATGAAGGGGCTCGGCATTTCCGGATACCGCGACCAGACGGAACGCCCGAGCAGATCCTCGATATGACCGGTGGTCAGCAGTTCAATGCTGGTCTCATCTGCGGACGAAAAGTTACATAGGATCGCGATGGCGGTGAGCAGCACCGACAGTCCGAACAGTGAGAGCGGTAGTGCGGCTGCGGCCAATCGCTGCATAGCGAGATCTCCTCTGCGAGCTTCCCATTGCCTGTTCGGCCGCATCAAGCTTGTCAATAAGTTAATCTCGCCTGCGACCGATAAGAGCTACGGCCGGCTCGATACCATGCCGCTGGCAAACTGTGCTGCTTAGCTCCGTTATGCTAACTCTGCACCCCCGCCATCTGCTCCAGCGCCAGCATCAGTGCGTGCGTCCCCTTCTTGCCGTGACCCTGCGCCCGCACCGCCAGGTAGAGCTGGTGAACCAGCCCCAGTCCCGGCAGCGACAGGTTCATCCGCGCGGCCTCGTCCAGCGCGATGCCCATGTCCTTGATGAAATGCTCGACGAAGAAGCCGGGATCGAAGTTGCGCTGCAGCACCCGCGGAGCCAGGTTGCTCAGCGTCCAGCACGCGGCCGCGCCGCCGGAGATCGACTTGAGCATGGTCTCCAGATCGAGCCCCGCCCGGGCACCGTACAGCAGCGATTCGCACACCCCGATCATGGTGCCGGCGATGACGATCTGGTTGCACATCTTGGTGTGCTGGCCGGCACCGGCCTGGCCCTGGTAGACGACGTTCTTGCCCATCGCGTCCAGCAGCGGCCGGATCGCTTCGACCACCGCCGCGTCGCCGCCGACCATGATCGACAGCGCCGCGTTGCGGGCTCCCACGTCCCCGCCGGACACCGGGGCGTCCACCGCATGCACGCCGCGCCGCTTGCCCTCTTCGTAGATCTCAGCAGCCAGCGATGGCTCCGTCGTGGTCATGTCCACCACGATGGTCCCCTCGCGAGCGCCGGACAGGATGCCGTCCTGGCCGAGGTACACCGCGCGAACGTCAC
>CAYVVX010000125.1:0-10595 GCA_964455315.1 uncultured Planctomycetales bacterium
GAGGAGGAGCAGGGTCAGGCCGGCGGTCGGCCAGGGACGCGCCGTGGCTGGCGGTGGCGTTCGTGATGCTGCTGGGCGGCGAGTGGGCGTTGCGGCGATGGTGGCAGTTACCGTGATGAGCGAACCGACGAACAGCATGGCTCCGGCGACCTGCCGACGGCGCATCGCGGAGGTGCGGCGGCGCTGGGCGCTGCTGCGCCGCGGGCTGGCGGTGAGCCTGCTGGCCGGGGCGCTGCTGGTCAGCGGGGCGGTGATCGTGGGGCTCGACGCGTGGTATCGCGGCGGCGCGGGGAGCCGTGTCGTGCTGCTGGCGATGTGGCTGACGTCCGCAACGCTGGCCGCGCGGCGCTGGGTGCTGCCGCTGCTGCCCGGGCTCGACCGGGACGGCGCCGCGATGTGCCTGGAGCGGGACGAGCCGTCGCTGGGCGGCCGACTGATCACCGCGGTGCAGCTGGAGACGTCCGGGGCCCGGGACCGCTCCGGTACTTCCATGAGCCTCTACGAAGCCGTGCTGGCCACCGCGGAGCGGGACGCGGCATCGCTGGATCCCCGCCGAACCATCCCGGTGAAACCCTATGTCTGGCCGCTGGCGTCGGCATGGGGTGCGATTGTGCTGATTGTCCTGTCGGTGGCCATGCGACCGGCGCTGGCCTCGATCGGCGTCCGCCGCGTGCTCATGCCGTGGGGCGCGATCGCCTGGCCGCATCGCACGCTGATCACGCTCGACGCCCTGCCTGATGGAGGCAAGCTGCTGGTCGCCCGCGGCGGGACGCTGGAGCTTTCCGGCAGCGTCAGCGGCGTGGTGCCGGCCGGCGGGACGCTGCGTCTGCAGGCCGGCGACGCACCGGCCGACCGCATTCGCTTCGAGATCCCGGACGGCGGGCGGTTCGCGGTGGCGTATCGGCCGGTGACGGGCGATCTGCGGGCGTGGTTCGAGATCGGCGATGCCGTGACCGAGCCGCTGGCGGTGGAGATGGTGCCGCCGCCGGAGATCGCCGCGGTGGAAGCGCGGCTTGATTATCCCGCGTATACCCGCCTGGAAGCGCAGACGGTCCCCGACGGCAACCTGCGGGCCCCGCTGGGCACGCGCGTCCGGCTCGAGGTGTCGGCCAGCAAGCCGCTGGCATCGGCGGTGATGGCCTGGGATCGCGGCGAGAGCGTGGCGTTGCGTCTCGACGATCCGAAACGTGCGGCCGCCGAGTTCGAGGTGGTGTCTTCGGGTGGTTTCCGCGTGCATCTCACCGATACGCTCGGGTTCGTCAACCGCGATCCGGTGGCGTACCAGGTGGAGATGGTCGACAACCTGTACCCGCGCATCGAGCGAACCTTCCCGTCCGGCGACAAGCGGATCTCGCCGAAGGCGGTGATTCCCCTCGCCGTCGAGGCGACCGACGACTATGGCGTCGCCGAAGCCATCCTTTGCTGGCGCCTGGGGGACACCGGTGAGATTCAGCGCGTGACCATCCCCGTCGCCGAGCCGCGGCGCCGGCTGGAACCGTCGCTCGACTGGGCCATCGAACCGCTGCAGCTTGCGCCGGAAACGACCGTACAGTTCTGGATCGAAGTGCGCGATGAGGGACCGCACGGGCGCGAGGAGCCCTGGCCGGTGAGCCGTTCGCGGACCTTGACCATCGTCGAGGAAGGCGAGCTGGCCAACGCGCTGGCCGAGGCGATCGATCAGACGCTGGAACGGCTGGCCCAGCTCCAGGCCCGCCAGGCGGAGTGCGCCGACGCGGTGGCCCGGGCGGCGCGGGACGTGAACGAGGATGGAACCACCGATGCGGAGATCCGCCGCCTGCAGGCCGAGCGCTACCGCCAGGAGCAGATCGCCCGGGGCGGGGCCCAGCTTGGCGAGCGGCTGGCATCCATCGCCGAGGACTTCGCCATCTCGCGGATTGGCGAGCCGGAGCGCGTCGAGCGGCTGCGGCAGACCGCCGCGCGGCTGAATCGCACCGTCGGCGTGGACATGCCCCAGGTGGTCATGTCACTCGAAGCGGCCGCGGCCCGGCTCAAGCCGGACGCGTCGGAACCGCCGGCGACCACGCAGGAGGAGCGCTGATGCGGCGACCGATCCGAAGGTTTCTGCCGATCGCGGGTCTGGCCTACGCCGCGGCGTGCTCGGCCCCAACGCTGTTGCTGGCCCAGAACGCAATCGAGGCCCCGGCCGCGGCGCGCGACACGGTCGTGGAACTGACTCCGCAGGCGGAGACGGCATTGCGCGGCGGGCTGAACTACCTGGCCACGACGCAGCGATCCGACGGCGCCTGGGACAGCAAGTTCGGCCACAACGTCGGCGTCGCATCGCTGGCGCTGCTGTCGTTTCTCTCCGCGGGGCACGTTCCCGAGCAGGGCAGCTACGCCGAGGTGATCGACCGCGGCATCGCTTACATCATCTCACAGGTGCAGCCCGGCGGCATGATCCACAACCCCGATGCCACCTCGCACGGGCCCATGTACGAGCACGCCCTGGCGACGCTGCTGCTGGCGGAGGTGTACGGCATGTCGGAGCGCCCGGAGATCCCCACCGCGATCCAGGGCGCGGTGCGCGTGATCGTCAACGCCCAGAACGACGAGGGCGGCTGGCGCTACCAGCCGTTCGCCCGCGATGCCGACGTGTCGGTCACGGTGATGCAGACGCTGGCCCTGCGCTCCGCGCAGCGGGCCGGGTTCTTCGTTCCCGCCGAGACCATGGAGCGGGCCGTGCGCTACGTGAAACGGTGCGCCGAGCGCAACGGCGGATTCCTCTACCAGGCGGGCTTCGGTCATGCCAACTTCGCCCGCACCGCGGCCGGGGTGTGTTCGCTGGAGGTGCTCGGGCAGTTCGAGGCGGAGGAGGTCGTCAAGGGTCTCGCCTATCTCCAGTCCCACATCGGCAGCGACCAGCAGCTCAAGGATCACTATCACTACGGCGTGTACTACGGAGCCCAGGCGGTGTACCTGGCCAAGGACGATTCCCGCTGGCGGCAATGGTTTCCGCCCATCCGGGAGCAGGTGCTCGGCTTGCAGCGCGAGGACGGAAGCTGGGAGTCCAACGAGGTCGGTCCCGCCTACGGCACTTCGACGATGGTGCTGGCCCTGGCGATTCCCTACCGGTGTCTGCCGATCTACCAGCGGTAGGACGAGTACTGAGTTCTGAGTATCGGGGGAGTGCGGCCATTCATTGCCGCACGTGTCGCAAGCGTTCAACCTGACAAGTGCTGAGTTCCATCATCATCGCGGAATCCGCCCGCCCGGCTTCTGACGATCGGTCGCGGCGCTGCGCTCAGTGGATGTACTGGTACTCCGGGCTGACGAACAGGCACCAGAGCACGTCCTCCCAACCTGCCTGTCGTGCCTCGGTGCCTTCCGCTTGCGTGCCCAGCGCGGGCAGCATGACCTCGCGTTCCGCGGCGGTCGGCTTGCGGCCGATGGCCCGCAGGTAGAGCACGTCGAGGGCTTCATCCGGCGACGCCTTGGCCAGCGGGGAGGCCAGCAGCTTCTTCGCGCCGGACGCGATCCGCGCGGAAAGCACGCCACCGTTGAGCATCTCCAGCGACTGCAGCACCGACGCCGCCTCCGCCCGCGCGGTCATCACCTCGTCGCGGACCACCGCCCGACCCAGGGCCACCGCCAGCGGATCGGGGCCCTTCTGGCGCCAGGCCCGGACGCGACCGTCCACCACGGGTACATCCTTGCCGGCCATGCCGTCGTAGCCGGGTGAGTCCCCGGTGACGACGGAGAGGGTGTCGAGCAACTGCTCGGCGGTGAGCCGTCGGATGCGCGGGCCGAGGAATCGCGGGCCGTCGGCGGGGTCGGCGGCGGCGTGGGCTTCGGTTCGCTTCCGCGGCCCGGTCACGTCGCTCTGCTCGTGGATCGCGGACTGGCAGGTGCGCGACATCAGCATCTTCTTCATGGTGTGTTTGACGTCGAAGTCGTGGTGCATGAAGTCATAGGCCAGCCAGTCGAGCAGTTCGGGATGATGGGCCGGGGTGTCGGTGCGGAAGTCGTCGATCGGCTCGATGAAGCCGCGCCCGGTGAAACGGTGCCACAGGCGGTTCACGAACGATCGGGCGAAGCGCGGGTTGCGCGGGCTGGTGACCATGCGCGAAACGGCTTCCAGGCGCTCGTCCAGGCTGGCGTCGGGAGGCACCTCGCCGAGCTCAGGGAAAATGAACACCGGCGGGGCGTACTTATCGCGCGGGCGGGCACAGCGGGTGATCTGCAGGTTTTTGTCAGAGAAGAAACTCGCGAAGCCGTAGAAGGTCTCCAGCTTCCACTCGTCGTTGAGAAAGTGATCGTGGCAGGAGGCGCACTTCAGCGCCGTGCCCAGGAACACCTGGCCGACGTTCTGGGCCGCCTGCACCGGCGGGGACTGGGAGGCCTCGGTGACGGCCCACTTGTCGATGCCCTTGACGAAGCCGGTGGGCGCGCCGGGTCCCTGGGGATTGAGCAGCGAGGCCACGAAGGTGTCGTAGGGCAAGTTGTCGCGGAGGGCGTGGTAGAGCCAGGTGGTGATCGGCTCGCGCGAGCGGGTCTGCTCGTCGTTGCGAAGCATGTCGTTCCAGTAGCTGATCCAGTGCTCGGCGTAGCCGACCTCGTCGGACAGCAGCCGGTCGACGAGCCGGGCCCGGGCTGCCTGCCGCGCGGGCTCGTCGCCTCCGGCGGCTTCCGCGAGGAAGCGAGCCAGTTGGGCTTCATCGGTGGGCATGCCGACCAGGTCCAGGTACACCCGGCGGGCGAACGTGCCATCGTCGCAGAGGGGCGGCGGGGTCAGCCCGCGCGCGGCCCAGTCGGCGGCGAGGAAGCGGTCGATCTCGTTGTCGCTGATATCGGATTCGGGAACCTTCGGCGGCGGGGGCAACTCGGCCACCATCGCCAGCCGGCGGAAGAGGCGGCTCTTCTCCGCGGCAAGGTGCCTGGCGGCGACCTGGCTTTCGCCCTCCGGGCAGCCGGCCAGCAGCGCGGTCGGCATGATGGCCACCAACGCGGCAGGCAGGCAGGCTGTCAGGTGAGAATGCATACGAATTCCTCGGCGTCCTTCGAGATTCATGGTCGCAGTTGAGCGATACACGGCCCGCTGACACAAGGTGATACGGGCAGTTTACGGCTTTCGCGGTGGCATTGCCAACCCTGATCGGAGCCTACCGCCCGGTGATCACCGCGAGGAGCCGCAGGATGATGCGGAGCGCCCAGGTGATCGGGCGGATGATCAGCCCCCATTCGCGGGCGTACGCGGCGTAGAGCAGGTTGAGGTGGTTCAGGTAGCGGGCCTGCTGTTCGAGGGTCAGCTTGCTTTCGCCGCGGACGCGGTTGTGGAAGGTGATGGGCACCTCGACCACCTTGCGGCAGCGGCAGCGGCAGATCAGCTCGAGACCGATCTTGTAGCCGGTCGGCGAGAGCGGGTCGGCCCGCTCCAGGGTCGATCGCCTCAGGGCGAAGAAGCCGGCCATGGGGTCGGCGACGGGTCCGGTCAGGGGGCGACACAGCAGCGTGGCGACGCGACTGTTGAGCCTCCGCCTGCCGCCCCAGTCCTCGGTGCTGCCGCCGGGGACGTAGCGGCTGCCGATGACGAAGTCGGTGGGGGGTTTCTCGAGGGCTGCGATCATCGCGGGGATGCGCTCGGGCGGGTGGCTCAGGTCCGCGTCCATCACGACCAGCAAGCGCCCCGCCGACTTGCGCATCCCTTCGAGCACGGCCAGGCTCAGGTCGCGACGCTCCGTGCGCACGATGAGGTGGATCGGATAGCGGTCCGCGAGGGCGACGGCCGTTTCGACGGTGCCGTCGCGGCTGTCATCGTCGACGATCCAGACGTCGTATGGGCGCTGGGTGGGCGTCATGGCCGCTGCGATCCGTTCCAGCAGCGGCGTGAGATTGTCGGCCTCGCGCCAGGTGGGAACGATGATCGAGATGTCCGGTCCGGTGGTCACGTGGTGCGTCACCGCTACGGATCAGGGACGTTGTGCCAGTCGATCAGCGGTCGGCCGCTTACCGTGCGTACTCCGTGGCCCGCACCTCGCGCAGGCAGGTCACCTTGACCTCGCCGGGGTAGGTCATCTCCTGCTCGATCCGCTTGGCGATGTCGTACGCGGTCTTGGCGGCGGTGCGATCGTCCACCTTGTTGGCGTCGACGATGACCCGGATCTCGCGCCCGGCCTGGATGGCGTAGGACTGTTTGACGCCGGGGAAGCTGTTGGCGATGCCCTCGAGCTGCTCGAGCCGCTTGATGTAGCGTTCCAGCGACTCGCGGCGCCCGCCGGGCCTCGCCGCGCTGATCGCGTCGGCCGATGCCACCAGCGGTGTGTACGGGCTGGTCGCGTCGATGTCGCCGTGGTGACCGGCGATGGCGTTGAGCACCTCGGGCCGCTCGCCGAACTTGCGGCAGATGTCCGCGCCGATCTGGGGGTGCCCGCCCTCGACCTCGTGATCGACGGCCTTGCCGATGTCGTGCAGCAGCCCGCAGCGCCTGGCCAGCGTGCCGTCGAGGCCCAGCTCGTCGGCCATGATCTGGCAGAGGTAGGCGACCTCGATGCTGTGCTGGAGGACGTTCTGACCGTAGCTGGTGCGGTAGCTGAGCCGCCCGAGCAGGTCGAGCTGCTTGCGGTTGAGGCCGTTGACGTTGGCGTCGATGGAGGCCTTCTTGCCGCGCTCGGCGATCTGCTTGGCGACCTCCTCGCCGGTGGCTTCGACGATCTCTTCGATGCGGGTGGGATGGATGCGCCCGTCCTGGATCAGCCGCTCCAGCGACAGCCGGGCGATTTCCCGGCGGACCGGATCGAACGCGCTGACCACCACCACGCCGGGAGTGTCGTCCACGATGACGTCCACGCCGGTGGCCTTCTCGAAGGCGCGGATGTTGCGGCCTTCGCGCCCGATCACGCGGCCCTTCATGTCGTCGGAGGGAACGTCCACGGTGCTGACCGTGGAGGCGCTGGTGTGCTCTCCGGCGTAGCGCTGGATGGCGGTGATGATGATCTCGCGGGACTTCTGTTCCGCCGAGTCGCGGGCCTCGTTGAGCGTCTTGTCGATCAGCTCGGCGGCTTCGTGCTCGACTTCGTTGCGGATGCGGCTCAACAGCGTCTGGCGGGCGTCCTCGACGGACATGCCCGAGATGCGCAGCAGGTGGGACTTCTCCTCTTCGAGAATCCCGGCGAGTTCCTCTTCCTTGCGGGTGATGAGCGCCTCGCGCTGCTTGAGCTTCGTGTCGCCCTGCTCGAGCATCTTCTCCTTGCTGGACAGGGTGTCCAGCTTCTTGTCCAGGTTGTCGGCCCGCTTCTCCAGGCGTCGCTCGGCTTCCTTCAGTTCGTCGCGAACGACGGCGCTCTGCTTCTCGAACTCCTCCAGTTTCTTGATGAACTCGCTCTTGGCGTCCAGATTCGCGGTCTTGACGATCACTTCCGCATTGGACTTGGCTTCGCCGATGAGCCGCTCCGCCTCGCGCTGCCGGGCCTGGAGCTTCTGCTTTCCCACGGTGTAGAAAAACAGGACAGCTCCACCCACGCCGACAGCAAGCCCGAGGATCAGGTAGACGGTTTCAACGGCTGCCAGCATCGGAGGCAGCCCCATGGATTCACCTTCCTCGATACAGGCGGGATGTCCTACGGTTCCGGGCCGGGCGGCGTGGGGTGTCATACCCACGGCAAGCGCACCCGCGAACGGAAGCTCAGGCATCCCGGTTGTTATCCGGTTCTCGGGATCCTCCCCGTGGGGGCATCCGGACAACCGGGCAGTGCAATGATCCCGGGCATCCGCGGGCGGGGAGGAGGTTCAGAAGTTGCTGTCAAGCATGAGGTTAGGGGCGCAGGATGAATCCGCTTACTCAACCGAGCGCGGGGGCGGTATCGCGGTTCATTGATCGGGAGTACATGACAGTCCGAGACGCTTCGACCGCTGTGGTCAAAGCCGGAATCCTGGGGGTGATCAACCCGAGCCACGGGCATGCCTGCCCTGCCGAACTGCGCTGAACACCCGCTACCTTGCTGCCTGTCCCTGAATCACTCCCTGACACGACCGAGTTCACCGGCCCGCTGGCCGTGGGACGCCGCGTGGTCCCCTTCAGTACCGCGAATTCATCCTCTGCGCTTACCAGGCGCACGAGCAGCAGCCAGCCGGTGATGAGAAAGATTCCGATCATCGCGATGGTGCCCCAGGCGCCTGCCTGACCCTCAGTGAAGTCAACTTCCGACGGGACGGAACTTACGGGCCCCATCGACAAACGGGTGCCCAGGCTCCATCCACCTACCCCACGCCATCCCTGCCGGCCAGACCGAGCACCGCCATGGCGCTACCGCCGACCGCAAGTCTTTTCAGGACGGATGGTTGCGAGAATACCACTCGCAGCGGGACGTGAAGTATTATAAGGGAACTGTTCAGGCCGTCAAGGGGCGGCACCGCCTGTCGGAAGAGGCAACTTCTGGAAATCTCGGAGTTTACGGCGATGCCGGTGAGCCGCATCCGGCCCTGCTTTCCGTTAAGCGTGCTCATGGGTGCGGGGCTGGATGGCCGAGGAAAACTCACTCCCGCACGAGAGGTTCGGCACGGGCGGCGGGCGCTGCCGATGGCCCATCCGATGCCCGGAAGGCCCCTCCCCGGGTGTCGGATTGCAATCCGTGCCGCTGATTCCTAGACTTCCGGCTGACTTCAACGCAGCCTGGAAGGATTATTGCTCATGCCCAACTACTGCCTGCTGACCTCCAGCGGCGCCGACCGCCCCGGGATCGTGGCCGCCATTACCGGTGCCCTGCTGGAGGGGGACTGCAACATCGAGGACTCGCAGATGGCCCGGCTGGGCCCGTCGTTTGTCTGCATGCTGATGATCCGGACCCCGGAGGGGGTGCTGGCCAGGCAGCTCGACGAGCGGCTGGCGCGGGTCCGTGACGAACTGGGCCTGCAGATTCAGATCCAGGATCTGCGCCCGGAGGAGGCCTGCGAAACGCGTTCCGACCGGCCGCGGCATCTCATCCACGTCTATGGCGCCGACCGCCGCGGGATCGTACATCGCATCACCCGCCACCTGGCCGGCCAGAGCGTCAACATCACCAACCTGCATACGGAGGTGATCCATCATCAGGCGCCGCTGTACGTGATGATGATCGAGGTGGAGGTGCCCGCGTACGTCGATTCCGGCAAGCTCCAGGAGGAGCTGAGCGTGATCGGCAAGGAACTCGGCGTGGTCGTGTCGCTCAAGGCCAAGGACGACGCGCGGTTCTGAGGGTGACGGCCGAGCGGAACGCCGGCGGCATCCCAGCACGCGAAGTTGCATCATCAACGTGTGAACAGCCGGCAGGGGGGCGGTCGCCACGCAGTGCGGGCTCAGCCCAGCACTTCCAGCGCGATCCCGACCGGTGTGCCGTCGACGTCGCCGCCGTGCGGGGTATCCTTCAGGTCATCCACCAGGAGCAGTTCGCCGGCCAGCGTCTCCGCCCGGATATAGGCTTCATGCGCCCGGACCGCGTCGAGCACCGGCGACGAGGTCATGACACGCAATCGAATGCGGGCCTGGTAATCGAGCTGCTCGATCTTGCGGGCGGTCTGGATCAGGTGGACCACATCGCGGGCCAGCCCCTCGGCCTTGAGCTCGTCGGTCAGTTCGGTGCTGAGCACCACCACCACCTGCGGGCCCTGGGCGGCGGCCCAGCCTTCGCGGGCACTGAGCGCGACCTGCACGTCCTCGGGGGTCAGGGCGACGGTCTGCCCGGCGACGTCCAGCGACGCCGAGCCCTTATCGTCGAGCTGCCGCCGCAGTGACGCCGCGTTGGCCCCGGCCAGGGCCTGCTTGATCTTCGGGGCCAGCGGGCCGAACTTGGGACCCAGCGCCTTGAAATTGGGGTTCACCTCGTAGGTGACATAGCGGTCCGCGTCGAGGGCGAACTCGACCCGCTTGACGTTGAGCTCATCGGCGATGAGCGGCAGGTGGCTCTCCAGCCAGCCCTGATGGGCGGGGTCGGCCAGTACGATCTCGACCACGCTGAGCGGCTGGCGGACCTTGAGCCTGGCATCCATGCGCGCGGCCCGGCCAAGCGAGGCGATCTCGCGGACGATGGACATCTCTTCGAGCAGCTTGCGGTCGTCGGCGGTCAGTTCGCGTGCGGCCGGATAGTCACACAGGTGCACGCTTTCGGGGGCAGCCTCGGCGTGGGGGCGGTACAGGTTCTGGTACAGCGTCTCGGCGAAAAAGGGCGTGAAAGGGGCGATGAGCTTCGAGGTTTCCACCAGGCAGGTCCACAGCGTGCGGTACGCGGCGTTCTTGTCCGCGTCCATCCCGCCGCGCCAGAACCGCTCGCGCGACCGGCGGACGTACCAGTTGGACAGCGCGTCGACGAACTCGACAAGGCGGCGGCAGGCGGGGTAGTTTTCGTAGCGGTCCATGGCCGCCCGGACGTCGTTGATGGTGCTCTGGAGTTCGGCGTTGATCCAGTGATCGAGCTCGGAGAGCACGGCGGCCGGCGTCTCGGATTCAGGATTTGAGATTTGAGATTTCAAATCCGAGTTCTGAGATTTCACCTCTGAGATTTGAGATTTCAGATCCGCCGCGGGCGTCCACCTGTCGATGTTCGCGTAGATGACGAAGAAGCTGTAGACGTTGTAGAGCTTGATAAGGAACTCGCGCTGGTCGGTGG
>CAYVVX010000126.1:0-9947 GCA_964455315.1 uncultured Planctomycetales bacterium
ATGCCCAGCGGGAGGCCCGCCAGTGCCAGCATGCGCCCGAGCTGGCCGCCGCCCAGCACGCCGATGGTCATGCCTGCTCCCGGGGATCGGGGTCGGCAAGCGCCTTGCGGGTCTGGTCCTGGCGAAAACGGTCCAAAGCCTGGCGGATGGCCGGGTGCCTGTTGCCGAGGATGGCCGCGGCCAGCAGGGCGGCGTTGATGGCCCCGGACCGCCCGATGGCCAGGGTGGCGACGGGGATACCGGCCGGCATCTGGACGATGGAAAGCAGCGAATCGAGCCCGTTGAGGGCCTTGGACTGGACGGGGACGCCGAGAACGGGCAGGGCGGTCTTGGCGGCGGTCATGCCGGGCAGGTGGGCGGCGCCGCCGGCGCCGGCGATGATGACCTCGATGCCGCGGTCCGCGGCGGTGGAGGCGTATTCAAACAGCAGGTCGGGGGTGCGGTGGGCGGAGACCACGCGCACCTCGAAGGGCACGCCCAGCGAGGCCAGCGTGTCGGCGGTGTCCTTCAAGGTATCCCAGTCGGACCGCGAACCCATGATGACGCCGACCAGCGGTTGCATGATGAACCTCCTGCCGCGGGCATTGTAATCGGCGCGGGCTCGCAGGCCAAACCGGGAGCCGGTCGGTACCATCGCCAGACCCCTATGCCTGACCGGTGTCCCCGCACGCCATGCCAGGCGCCCTTTCGGATCCTTCGGCACCCCTCCGCCTTGACCCGACTTCTGGCGTGCTTCTAGAATGCGGCGTCGCATGACCGGCCACGGTCAGCGAAGAGCCCCCGGGTCGCCAACCTCGACGTCCGTATGGCGGCGGATCGAACTCACTGCAAGGACTGGCTTCATGGCAGCAATGCACCGCAACCTTCGGCTCGGCCTGCCGGCCGTGATGTTGTTCCTCGGGTCCCTTCCGTTGCTGGTGGGACAGGGCTGCCCCTCGCCGACACTGATTCTGCCGGTGAGCCCGGGCCCCGGCACGCGGGTTCCGCCGGAGTCGACGGGGAACATCCCCCCGACCTTCCGCTTCCAGTCCCCCACGCAGGACCGGGCCCTGGAGCAGGGCGACCCACTGGTGGTGACCTGGACGGACAGCGATCCGGACAGCAACGCCATCATCACCCTGATGCTGGATCCCGATCCGATCTTCGGCAACGGCAACGAGCTGGTCATCGCCGCGGCCATCCAGGAGGACGACGAGACCGATCAGTTCACCATTGACACCACCAGCATTGAGCAGGCCACCTACCGCATCATCGCCCGGGTCAACGACGCGGTGAATCCGGAACTGATCGTGGTGGCCGCCGGGCGGCTGCTGCTGTTCAGCCCCGGCCTGCTGCCGGGCAACCGGGCGCCGACCATTTTCGTCTCCGCGCCGACCGTCAACGTCGGCGTACTGCAGGGCGACCAGGTGACCATCTCCTACTGCGGGCGCGATCCCGATGACGGCGATCAGGGCCAGACGCCGGACATCATGGTGTTCCTGGACCTGGACAACAATCCCAACAACGACTTCGACTTCACCCGTCCCAACATCGACCTGATCATCAACAACCTCTGTGCCGGCGGCCTGCCCGTGAACGTGGGCGGGGCCATCCTGCTGGCCTGCGCCGAGGATGACGACTGCCAGGCGGCGGGGAACGCCACCCCGGTGAACCTGACCATCGACGTCGGCCAGGTGCCGCCGCGGCCCGGCGGGGAGCCGTACCGTCCCCGGGCCAGCATGTTCGACTACACCAACCCGGCGGTGCACAGCTACTCGCGGGGGACGATCAGCATCAACGCTCTGGCCACCGGCGGGCTGATCGACCTGGCCCAGGTGGGACGGACCATCAGCGGCAGCCGGTTCATCGGCAACGATTCCACCGCCCTGGCCGGCTCCAACGGGCTGGGCGTCGGGGACATGGACGGCGACGGGCTGGACGACTTCGTGATCGTCAGCCGCTACGGCCGGCCCGGCGGACTGACCAACAATGTGGGCATGGCTCACCTGGTGCTGGGGCTGCCCAACGGGCAGAAGTTCGGGGCCCAGGTTCCGCTGAACAGCCTGACCACGACCTACCGGGGGACGATCTTCACCATGCCGGCGGTGGCCAACGGGATCTTCGGCACCAGCGGGCTGACCGACGGGATCACTTCCATCACCCGGGTGGAGGACGTGACCGGCGACGGTCGACCTGAGTTGATGTTCGGCATGCCCTTCATCGAGACCTTCTTTGACCGGTTGGACGATGATCCGCTTGATCCCGAGCCCTACTGCGTGTGTGTCCTCGACGGCTTGCCCAATCCACTGTTGTGTCCCGGGAACTGCGATAATCTCGGCTCCTTCGACCACCGCGAGGGTAATGCTCCCGACCCGGACGCTCCCGACGATCCGATGCGGGCCACGTTCTGCACCAACGATCTGGATTCCTTCTGGGAGACCCCGCTGAGCGGGGGGTATACCGTCCTGGTCACCAGCCAGAACAACGTGACTGACAACATCATCAACCTGAACAACGTGGGCCAGTTCTCCGACTCGGATGGTGTCATGCTGCCGCCGTATGGTGCCCGCTTCCGTGGAGCCTGGTATCCCTTCGACGGCGGCTTTGATTTCACCTTCTCCGAATTTCCGTTCATCCTTGATCCGAATAACCGCTGGGGCGACAGCGTGGCCTCCACGCCGGACCTGGAAGACAACTCCTTCGACAAAGATCCCAGCTACGGCGAGGCGCTCCTGGTTGGCGCCCCGTTCTCCACCGGAGGACGCGGCAGCGTGAGCTTCATGCCCTCCCAGGACTGGACCACTGGGTTCTTTACTGATCCCGCGGGTTGCAGCGTTCGATCCTTCCCGATCTACAGGAATCCGGCCCGGACGCTGGTTTACCCGGGCGTCTTCACCTTTACCGGGGCGGAAATCGGCGATCACCTGAACAACCCCGGTCCCGCCGGTGACTACAACCTCGACGGCACCCGCGACTTCGCCATGGGCGCTCCCGGTGCGGATCGCGACGGGCTGGTGGACAGCGGGATCGTGTACGTGATCTTCGGGCGCCCGGACTTTGCCGACGTGCGCGTGTCGGTCATCGACCCGCCGCGGATGGAAATCCGCGGGACGCGCAACAACGAGCGGTTCGGGCAGGTGCAGAAGGTCATCGGCGACGTCAACCTGGACGGGCTGCCCGATGTGGGCTTCGCGTCACAGTACGCGGCCGGCATCGGCGGTCTGCCCGAGGCCGGGTTCATCGGCATCGTGTTCGGCGGGCGGTTCTCGACCGGCGAGGACTTCTTCACCGTCGACCAGGTGGATTCGCCGCAGCTTCCCGGCGTGAAGATCTACGGCACGGTGGCCGGCGGTCATGCCGGAGCCATGCTGTCCAACGCCGGCGACTTCAACGCCGACTCCAACGAGGACTTCCTGATCCTGGCCCCCGACGAGACCCGCATCATCGACGGGCAGGTCCGCCGCGGCGTGGCCTACCTGCTCTTTGGAGGCACCCACCTCCAGAACGGCCCCTTCCGGCTGGACCAGGTCGGCACGCCGGAACTGCCCGGCAACGTCTTCGTGTCGCCCTACGTGGCCAGCTCGGCGGACGCGGCCAGTATCGACTTCGCCACCGGTGCGGGCGATGTGAACAGCGACGGGTTCGACGACATCCTGCTGGGCATCAGCCGGGCGGACTTCGTGAATCCGCTGGAGCCCAGCCAGCGCCGCGTGGATGCCGGCGAGGCCTACCTGATCTACGGGAACAACACCGGATCGAATCGGCCATAGTCTCGCACGGGCCTGCCCCGCGATCCGGGGGACGTGCGGTTCCGGATAAAAACAGCGTTTTTTAACGCCACGGATCGCCCCGCGGCGACCTGGAGGGGGATCTGGCGGGGCGGCAACGGCGGCGTGCCTGGGGGGTCCACTCGGCCCTTATGGGCCCGTGGGACGGGTTGTGAGTGGCCGGGGTGCCCCGTTTCTTCACTCACATAAGTTTTTTTATAAGTAAGATCTTGCATCAGGGGTCGGAATCGAGGGCAGCTCCGGACGGGGGTCCGGGGCGGGCTCGCATTTTTGCGATATTCGCCCCGAGAATCTTGTTGACTTTCCGGCCCGACAGGTTATGCTGACCTGAAGCATATAGGAGGAGGGGGCCAGTCGGCCCTCCGGTTTATTGGGATAGAATTCGGGAACGTCAACCAGGGGTTTTGGAGGGTGTACGATGCAACGTGCTCTGATAGAGCGATCGTGTCATTTGGCAGGTGCGGTTTTCTGCGCCACGGCGGTCATGCTGTCGGCGTCCGTGGTGCGCGCCGCCACGCCGATGACCGCAGCGGTCATCGAGGTCCGGGCCACGGATGACTCCGGCCGCGAGGCGAGTTATTCCCAAGCCTTCCCGGTGAATTTCTTTGACGGGCGGATTGAGTGGGGTCTGGAATCGCCCATCTCTCTGGTGTGCGACGACGGGCAGCCACTGGCGACCATCGAGTCGCTGAATGTGGGGTACGACGCCGATCCGATCGTCGACCTCGCCTTCTCGCTGCGCAACAGCGACCTGGGCAATCCCACCTTCTTCAGCATCACCAGCACGACGATCTCGTTCGGCGGGATCAATCCGGCCACCGGCGTCGCCACCGCCTCGATGTCCATCACCAACGGTATCGGCGGCCCCGCGGGGGTGAGCTCGGCCGGACAGTTCCCCGGTAACAAGGCCTACCAGGCCCGTTACAGCACCGACTCCGTCATCAACACCGGCACCGTGTTCGCGAACCTGGTGGATTCCCTGTCGGCGGTGATCGGCACCTCGCAGACCGAGGAAACCAATGGCGGGCTGTTCGTCGCCATTCCGGGCACCATCTACATGATGGAATCCCAGTATCAGTTCATTCTGTCCGCAGGCGACCAGGCCAGCGGCACCAGCCACTTCGAGATCGTCCCCGAGCCGGCGACCCTGGGTCTGCTGCTGGTCGGCGGTCTCATGGTGGCCGCCAGGAGGCGGCGGGCCGCCTGAGGGGCGGGGCACTCCGATTTGGTGAAGTATCCTGGAGCGAGCGTCCCGGTGCGTGACGCTCGCTCCTTTTTTTGAGGGTGGGGGCGGCGGCCGTGTTTTCTGGGACCAGCCCTCCACAGGCTGGATTCTTCGCGAGAATATAAGATTTCGCTTGCTTGCGCCTGCGACTCCGGATAGCATAGAGACATGTACGGGTGGGGAAGAAGTCCGCTCGTGGTCATTTACGAGGTGGGAAAGAGGCACAAGCCTCTTCGTGAGCCGCGCCTGTCGACTGTTGTTACTGCGGAAAGTGTCCGCAGCATCGGCTGATGGGAGGGACGCATCGAATCGGACTTGATGCGTAAGCGCGGTTTTGAGGAGAGAGTCATGTCCAAGTCGTCCTTGATGATGAAACTGGGGTTTGCGCTGGCCATTGGCGGCGGGTTTGGTCTGGGGGTGTCGTCCGCCCAGGCTGACCCGGTGTGGACTGCTTCCCCTTTCACCGCACAACTGATCGAGATCACGGCCACGTCCGGCGGTCGAACCAGCAGCTTCTCCGAGATGTTCCCCGTCGCCAGCTTCACCGGCGTTTTCGACTGGCAGTTGCCCAGCGCGATTGCCCTGTCTGATGCGGGCGGCAGCCTGGGGCAGATTGACTACCTGGGTCTGCGGCTCGACGCCGATCCGCAGGTGGACCTGTCCTTCAGCGTTCGTAACACCAGTCTGGTGAGCCCGACCTTCTTCAGTATCAAGACCACCACGCTGATGTTCCCGGGCATCAATCCCGCGGAAGGCGTGGCATCGGCCTCGTTCACCCTGACCAACGGCATCGGTAGCCCGACGCCGGGGGCGGCCGCAGCGGGCAGTTTCGGCGGCAAGATCTACGAGGCCAGGTACAGCACAAGTTCCGGAGTCAATACCGGGACGGTGTTCGCGGATCTCGTTTCGGGTTTCTCGGTCCCGTCTCTGGGCGGCTCGATGACCGAGCAGACCAACGGCGGCAGCTTCGTGCTGGTGCCCGGTACCATCTACATGATGGAAAGCGAGTACAGCTTTATTCTGTCGGCCGGCGACCAGGCCAGCGGCACGAGCACGTTCGTTATCCTGCCGGCCCAGGTGATTCCGTCCCCGACGGCCTCGGTTCTGGGCCTGATCGGGTGTGGTCTGGTCGCGCTGCGGCGCCGTGCGGGTCTGGTGGGTGCCTGAGACTGTGATGGCGGCCCGTTGTGGGCCGTCCGGCTGCGGACAGGTGTTGCGGCAGTGGTGACTTGGGTGGGTAATTCCGTCAGGATGCGGATTCCACCGATTTTTTGATTGCCTCCAGGGCCGTTGCACGTTAGAGTATCGGACGGATGGGAGACGGCCGGGTTTCCGGCTTTTTCAAGTCCGCTTTCCATGTCGCCTTGACCGATAGTCATGGGAGACTTCAGGTTGCAGGTGCAGGTCGCTGGCTTACGGGAGTAAGCATGGCGCGGAACGGTGGAGGGAAGGCATGTCATTCGTGACATTTGAGCGAGGGAGATTGAACATGAGGAAGATGCTGACGATCACTGTCGTGGCTGTTGCCTTGGTGTTGCCGGCGACTGCCGCGTTCGCGGATGGGACTTGGCAATCCGCCAACATCATCACGGTCACCGCTGAATCGAACGGGAAGAGCGCGACCTACAGCGAGGTCGTGCCGGAAGGCGGGGTGGGAGTGACTTTCTACGAGTTGCTGATCCCCGTGGAACTCGAGCAGGACGGGATGGCGCTGGGCACCATCGAAACCCTGCAGGCCGGCTACCAGGCCGATCCGCAGATTGACCTGGCTTTCAGCCTGCTGAACACCAGCGCGTTCCCCACCACCTTCACGATCAGCACGGCGACCATTGCATTCGCCGGGATCGGCAACGCCCAGGCGGTCGCTTCCGCCTCGTTGACCGCTACCAATGGCGCCGGCAGCCCCGCGGGCGTGAGCACCACGGGCGGATACGTGGGCGGGACCAAGAGCTATGAGGCTCGCTACAGCTCGACCACGCCGGCGAACTCCGGCACCGTGTTCGCCAACCTGGTCGCCAATCTGTCCGCCTCGCTGGGCGCCTCCGACACGGAGATGAGCCCGCTGGTCGGCACGACCAATATCGGCACCGTGTACATGATGGAGAGCGAGTACAAGTTCACCCTCAGTGCCGGCGATCAGGCCAGCGGCACCAGCACCTTCGTGATTGTTCCCGAGCCGGGCAGCCTCCTGATGCTCCTGGTCGGCGGTGCGTTCGCCATTCGGCGTCGTCTCTCGGCCTGAGCCAGTTCCGGCTCGTGTGCCTGGCGGGGTTTTGACCCCGGGCCGTCGTCGCGAAGCGGACGGTCGAAATCAATCTCCTCGTAGTATCCTGCTGGCAGAGGTTCTTGGACCTCTGCCAGTTTTTTGCGCGCAATTCCAATGAGCCCTGGCCGGCTCGCGTCCCCCCCGCACCCTCAAAGTCAGTTAAATTCGAACTCGCACCGGCTTGCCCGGGCCTGTGACACCTTCGGCGGCCACCCCCGCCGGAAATGTCACGGACCCGGCTTGCCCTCCAGGCCCGGCGAAAGGTATCCCCGCCATCGCCGAAGACCCCAGTGCCTGCGATGCCTCACGGTCGGTGTGGGGACTCGGAAAAAGGAAGTGCTTGGGATGTCTGGAAAATATGGGGAGTTTGCTCCTACTTTGTTCTGGTGAATTCTTTCGATCAGTTGATATATTATGGGCGGCTTGGTAAAAGTGGGATAGCGGAGCAGTTCTGACGGCCCACATCTCTTGCCCGAGCCGGAATCTGGATCGTACCTTTGAGACGCTAACTTGCGGTGATTCTCGAGAAGGACGCCGCATGGACTTCGAAAACGGAATACGCGGCCTAGAACGCCGCGTATGGGTTTCCACCCAGGGAGAGAGAGCGATATGAGAGACCTGAAGAAGATCGGTGTCGCGGTTCTCGCGTTCGGTGCCGGCCAGGCCATGGCCGCGGGCACGGCGGTGACGGCCAACGTGATCGAGGTGACCGTGAAGACGGGTACGGTTACGGGCACCTACGTGCATGCGTTCCCCGCGTCGGCGATCGGTGGGGTTCTGGACTGGAGCCCCGCGGATGCTGTGGTGGTCATGGACAGCGCGACCGGACAGGTGCCGCTGGCCGTTCTGAACGGGCTCTCGGTCCGCTTCGATACCAACGCCGCGTCGGTGGAACTGGGCTTCGACGTGAACAACGTGAGCCAGTCTACGGGAACCGATTTCACCATTCAGACGGGCACGGTCCAGATCGACCCGCTGAGCGGCGGGGAGGGCACCTCGGAGGCTACCGTCACCATTCTCAACGAGGCAGGAAGCACGTACGGTGTGAGCCTGTCCGGCCTGTTCTCCACGTCCAAGGCATACCGCTGCACGTACAGCACCAGCAGCGCCAGCCACACCGGCACGATGTTCTCGAGCCTGGTGCAGAGTTTCGGCAACGCCAACGGAGCCACCGTCCTGCAGCGGACGCCGGCGACGGGTTACGCACCGGTGACCTCCACCGTGCACATGCTCTCGTCCGAGTTCAAGTTCCGGCTTTCCGCGGGCGATCGGGCCTATGGTTCGGGGACCTTCACGGTGGTTCGGCCGGCGGGCCTGGTTTCGCTGACCGATGCGGCCCTGAGCATCGCGCACAGCGGCGGGTCCGAATTCGCCAGGGCCGTTCCTCTCAGCGGTACCACGGCGGTGGAGTCCCGTCGCTGCCCGCGGCCCACGGTGGTGCTGGGCTTCGACGGTGCCGTGTACGGTGCCGGCGGTGGGAACGTGGGCTGCTCGGACGTGGCGCTGAGCTCGGGAACGTGCCAGTCGGTGACCGGCACCGGGAGCTCGACGCTTGAAATCGCCCTCGCAAACGTGTCTCAGAACACGACCCTGACCGCCGCCGTGAGCGGGCTCGAGAATGCCGCGGGTGATCCCCTGCAGGGCGGCAGTTCGGTGAGCGTACGCATGCTGCCGGGCGACTGTGACGGCGACGGCATGATTGATACAGCCGACCTGAACGCCATCAAGAGCCAGCTCTGGCGGGCCGTGACGCCGAACAACTACTGGTTCGACGTGAACCTCGACGGCGTGGTCAACGTCATCGACCTGCTGGATGCCAAGCAGAATCTCTTCGCCCAGCTCCCGTAAGGCCGACGGGGCGCGGGCGGGCGACGCAGCCGGATCGATCGCGGCCTGGTGATCGCGTCCGCGCAGGATAGCATGTGCCTTCGCATCTCCACCAGGAGCTTGCCAGCGTGTTGACCGCCGGGGAACTTTGGTTCCCCGGCGGTCCGCTTCTATTCCGGGCCCGCTGCCGCGCCGCCGATCGGGCCTGACCGCGGCTCCGTACGACTCGCGCGGGCCAGGCTCGGTACTCAGCAAGGCTTGCCGCTGCCCCGGCGCAGCCGCTATGCTGCGCGTATCTGAAGTCGGCAGGGTGTCGTCCAGCCCCTTTCCCGATCAAGCGGTTTAACTTCCCAAGGAGTGAGTCCTATGTGCAGCAAGCGCAGCTTCGCCGCCATCGCGGCGGTGATCCTCGGCGGCCTCGGTGTGGCCGTGGCGGTTGATTACCAGACCCTGCCCACCGATTTCGATGCGGCCGCGAAGGCGATGAAGAGCAAGGATCTTTCGCTGGCCAAGGTGATCCGGGCCGCGGAAGAGCGGGTGGACGGCAAGGCGGTTCAGGCTTCGGCCAAGTTGGCTGACGGGAAGCTGGATCTGAAAGTGGAGGTTTCCGGGACAGGTCTCCACGCCCGTGTGCAGGTGGATCCCGACAGCGGCAAGGTCTCTGAGGCGAAGGATCCGCTGATCGAGGGCAAGATCACCCTGGTGCAGGCCATCGAGGCCGCGGAGAAGCGGCTCAAGGGTCGAGCCACGGGCGCCTACATGCGGATCAACGACAAGGGTGAGCGTGAGATCGCCGTGCAATTGTTCGGACCGGGCTTTCAGGCCCAGGTGAGGGTCGATGCCGAGACCGGGGCCATCGCCG
>CAYVVX010000126.1:9957-10569 GCA_964455315.1 uncultured Planctomycetales bacterium
CAAGCTTGCCGAGGTGGTGGAGAAGGCGGAGAAGTCGGCCGAGGGGCTGGCCACGGAGGCCCAGATCCAGGCCGGCCGGGGGGACGCGGCCCCGGAGATCACCGTCGAGGTGGCCGGCCAGAATGCCCACCACCAGGTGCGCTTCAACGCCGAGAGCGGGGAAATCGAGGAGTCGAAGAGCCTGGCGACCACGCTGCCGGGTGATGAGGTGACCGGCGAGTGGAAGGATCTTCCCTCGGGCGTCCGGTACGTGGACCTGAAGGAGGGCAGCGGCGCCTCGCCGACGGCCAGCAGCAACGTGAAGGTTCACTATACCGGCTGGCTGACTGACGGGAGCAAGTTTGACAGCTCCTATGACCAGGGCACCGAGCCCGCCGAGTTCTCGCTGATGCGCGTGGTCCCCGGCTGGCGCACCGGGCTGATCGGCCTGAAGGAGGGCGGCAAGCGGAAGCTGGTCATCCCCGGAAGCCAGGCTTATGGCGAACGTGGTGGACCGCGGATTCCACCGAATGCGACGCTGATCTTCGACGTGGAGCTGGTCTCCGTGATGAGCAGCCCGCAAGCCAGCCAGCCGGCGTCGGCGCCGGAGAATTAGCCGCCGATACCGTCTTG
>CAYVVX010000127.1:0-10542 GCA_964455315.1 uncultured Planctomycetales bacterium
ATTTCTTGGGCTTGAAGATTCGCCCGTCTTTGGCGAGTTCCGCCTGTTTAATGAACTCCTGCGAAGTGAGTTTCCCGGGCAACCAATGCCATAGCCGTTGTTGGCTCTTGCCAAGCACTTCGCGAATACGATCGGGTTGGACGCCAGTTGAGCATAGATGATGCACGACCTTGAAAATGGCTCCGCGTTTCCAAAGCGACTTGAACTGCAGATCACCCAGAGTCAGGTCGTACTTCGTGAAGTCCGCACCACTCTTGGATTTCTCTTCGCTTCGCTTCTTTTCCTTTAATTGCACCTGATAGTCCGCAGATTCTGGAAGAGGAATGACTTGCTGGACATCCAGGAGGACTCGTTCATTGTCCTGGTAAGGCTTGATGCGCACGCAACGGATATCGAGTTCACGTTCGTTCAGCCAGAGAACGGCCGTGGTGATTTCCTTTGAGAAGTCCTCGGATGCGAGAACAATTCGGACGTCCTGCGCAAACTGCTCCTCCTCCGGTTCGTCCCAATCGAGATGTTCGAGGAGCTTCGCTCGGGCGTTGGTAGCTTCGTCAGAACCAGATCTGCCGAGATACTGCTCGAAGATTTCCACGGTCTTGTCGAAAGTCAGCGTTGAGACCATGGCGGCATAGCGGATGGCCTGGAGCTCCATGTGCCCGCCGTCTTCAGTTCTTTTCAGCTCGATTACGACCAGGTTGGCATCACAATCAATGCCCAGTAGATCGATGCGCCGCTTGGAATCCTCCCAGTTACCAAATTCCTCCGCAACAATCAGCGTATCCGGTGAAATCACATCGACCTGCTGACGAAGTAACTTCTGAAGATGTTGACGTTCGAGAATGTGTGCCTTGGCAAACGAGGTCGGCACCAATCCGCGAAGCTTGTCCCCGTCTACCTCATAAATAGCCACCGGCCACCCTCTCGAAATGGTGATTTCGTTACCGTCCCTCGCTTCTTTGCGTCCTTCGCGTCTCCGCGGTTCCACCCGGCTTTTCACTCGCACGAAGCCCTCACACCGCCGCGCAGACCTTCTTCGCCGCGTCGGTCAGGTCGCTGGCGGCGACCAGTCCGGCGACGTCCGTGTTCTTGAGCAGCTCGCGGGCCCGTTCGACGTTGGTGCCTTCCAGGCGGACCACCACCGGCACCTTGAAGCCGACTTCCTTGGCCGCGGCGATGAGGGCTTCGGCGATCAGGTCGCACTTGGCGATGCCGCCGAAGATGTTGACCAGCACGCCCTTGACCTTTTTGTCGCCGAGGATGATGCGGAAGGCCTCGACGGCGCCTTCCTGGGTGACGCTGCCGCCGACGTCCAGGAAGTTGGCCGGCTCGCCGCCGTGGAGCTTGATGATGTCCATGGTGGCCATGGCCAGCCCCGCGCCATTGACCAGGCAGCCGATGTTGCCGTCCAGGGCGATGTAGCTGAGGTTGGCGGCCTTGGCCCGCAGCTCGTCGGCGTTCTCCTCGGCAGGGTCGTGCAGCTTCTGGATCTCCGGGTGGCGGAAGAGGGCGTTGTCGTCGAAGTTGATCTTGGCGTCGATGGCCAGAAGTTTGCCGTCGGTGGTCACCACCAGCGGGTTGATCTCGGCGAGCGAGGCGTCGTAGCGGGCGAAGACGTCGCAGAGCCCGCGGAAGCACTTTTCGGCGGCCTTGATCTGCTCCTTGTCGGTGAGCCCCAGCGCGGCGGTCAGCTTGCGCACCTGGTAGGGCTGCAGCGGCAGGTGCGGGTGGAGCCACTCCTTGACGATCGCCTCGGGATTCTTCACGGCGACCTCCTCGATCTCCACGCCACCTTCGCGGCTGGCCATGAGCACCGGCGTGCGTTTGGCCCGGTCGACGACCACGGCCACGTAGTACTCTTTGGCGATGTCCACCGCGCCGGCGACCAGTACCTTCTTGACCTCGATGCCTTCGGGGCCGGTCTGCTTGCTGATCATGCGGTTGGAGAGCATGAACGACGCTGCTTCGCGAGTCTGCTCGGGCGTGTCGCACAGCTTGACGAAGCCGGCCTTGCCGCGGCCTCCGGCGAAGACCTGGGCCTTGACCACCACGCGCCCGCCGATTTTGCGATGGGCATCGGCGGCGGCGTCGGCGGACTCGACCACCTCGGCGGACGGGACCGGGACGCCGGTGTCGGCGAGGAGTTGACGGGACTGGTACTCGTGAATCTTCATGCGTGTTTCCTTGGCAATGCGAAAGAGAATCCGGGAGCATTCTGACCGGGCGGATGGGCGGATGCAACCCCGCTTGGATGGACTCCGCAGAGGCATCGACGATCGCACCGTCGAGACGCCGGTGCCGCATGGGGCGGGATGCTGGTCTCACATCAGGACTGGCCGGCGAGCTTTGGGAACACGCCCTTTGTTTCAGTACGAGAGCACGGTCAGGCCGGGGATGCGGGCGAAGTGTCGGGTGTTGTGGGTTACCAGGGGTTCCCCCTCAATGAGACAGACGGCTGCGAT
The DNA here is from genome assembly GCA_964455315.1 of uncultured Planctomycetales bacterium. GTDB lineage: Bacteria > Planctomycetota > Phycisphaerae > UBA1845 > PWPN01 > CAYVVX01. The sequence continues at coordinate 2,460 of CAYVVX010000127.1, forward strand.
GAGGACGCCCATATCTCCAACAGGTGTGCCCTGATTGAGTAAGACCGCGGTGATCTCGGCGAACGCCTCAGCAGCCGATCCAGTGAAATCGAGGATCAGAACACTGGACAGCACGAGATCGAGCTTTCTCCGCTCAGCAAGTTCATCCCCGCCGCGGAACACCCCAACCAGGAGTTCGGCCACGTTGAAGCGCGTGGTGGTAAGCGTAGCGCCTTCGACCCGCAGTTGCCGCAAGTAGTCGAGGGCACGATCCTGGCGTACGGCCCCTCCGCGTCCGGCGAGATCCAGCAGGAAGTCAGTGTCCAGGCAGGCCATCATCGCCTCCGGCGTGAAGGTCGATGCCGTTTCTTGACCTGCTGTTCGACGGCCCTGATGGTTCGCACGGACAGCGGGTTGTCGCGGATCGCCTTCGCCCAGGCTTCGAAGTCGAACGGAGGTTTCACCACCCGCTTGATCACCTGGCTGAAGGATTCGTCGGGGCGCTTGATGGTCTTGAGGCGCTCGTAGGCCTCGAGATCGATGGTGATGGTCTTGGTGGCCATGGGGCGGATCTCCGTGTACATGCATGTACACATAGTATACGGATGCCGGGAGTGCCAGGGCAAGGCTCAGTGGTGGCCTCCGAGCCTTCGGGGGGGGCGCACGCTCACGCGGAACGTCCGGCACGGGGGCCGGCCGCTACCGGAGCGGAAAGACCAGGCACGGGCCCTGGCCGCTGCCTCAGTCGCCCCAGGTGTCGGTCGCGGTCTGGATAATGCCTTGGTACACCTGTCCTGCTTCGCGGAAGAGGGCCAGGGCTTCGTCGCGCTGGTCGTCGCTGGCGTAGCGCTCCGGGCCGGCGGCGACCGCTTCGAGGCGCTCCAGCCAGGCCAGGAAGAACTCCGCGTCGCGTCGCGAGGCGGTCGGCTTGCCGTTTACGGTGACGTAGACCGGGCTGGTATGGGCCTGGCGAAGGCGTCTGTCGGGCGCGCGGAACAGGGCCCTGGCCGCGACCCAGCCGCTGCGCTTGGGCGACAGCGAGGTGTTGACCCGCTCGTCGAGCACGGGAGCGGGTTTCACGCGGGACAGCTCGCTGCGATCGACGACTTCGCCGTTGACGATCAACTCGAGGACTTCGAGCGGCTGGATGGAGCGGACGCGCATGGCGACCGGCAGCGGCGCCGTTCCGCCCGCGTAGTTGACGGTCCCGCCCGGACCCTGGCCGCTGACGGTCAGCGACAGCATCGGCCCGCTGGTGGCGAAGGTCTTTCCGGCCCGGATGGCGGCGAGGTAGTTGCTCTCGTTGAGCACCCCGGTCACCCGCGCGTAGGTGCGGTTGTACCCCAGAGGCACGGGCATCACCCCGATGGCCGATCCGCCGGTGGCGGTGAGTCGGAAGCCGCAGTTGAGCCAGCGGTACCAGGTGAGGTTGGTGCGCCAGAACAGTTCATCCTCGGCCGGCACCGCGCGCGGCTCGATGTCGCTGTCGGCCATTCCGCAGCAGACCGGCATGGTGTCGTCGCGGTGGTAGTGGTTGTGGCAGACCTGCACGCTGTCGAAGAGTCCGAGGGCCACGCCGACCACGTTTTCGCCCCAGACGGGCTTGTCGGTGTCGATGACGCAGTCGGGTGACATCTCCCTGGCCAGCCGGGCCAGCATGGCGTCGGGCGGCGAGGTCCGCGTCGCGTCGGGGACATACACCGGCTGCCGGAGCCCGAAGATGAGCAGGGCGCCCACCGATTCGTACGGCCCGCCGCCGATGCGCTCGATCTCCTGGTTGCCCAGGGTGATGAGCCGTTGGCCGGGCAGGCTGATGGTGCGGCCGGCGGCCGCGGCGGGCCATTGCGGCTGCCATTCGTTCCAGTAGGTGAGCATGGGGACGACGTTGACATCGTCGGCGCGGGCGAGCTGTTCGATGATGTGCGGGGCACCGCGCCCGAAATGCACGTGCATGTCGGCCGAGTACCAGCCCTCCTCGTTCATGTTGATCCAGCGGGAGAGTTCGACGTTCAACCGGGCGGGTTCATCGGGGGTGAGCGTGATCGGCAGATCCTGCGGGACGTACTCGCTGCCGCGCTCGACGTGAATGACGGCCTCGCCGGGGGGCAGGGCGATCTCGAAGTCGCCGTCGCACGAGAAGCTGCGGTCTCGCTTGTAAGGGGTTGCCCCGTGGGCGGCGGGCGTGAAGAAACGCTGATCGCCCATCTGCACCCATGCGCGGCACGGCAGCGGCGCGTCGCTGCCCCGTTCGCGGACGTGGACCTGGAGCGTGACGGCAGGCGGCTTGGAGTCATCCGCGGCGGCGATCGCGCAGCAGGCCACCGGCACGAGTGTGATCAGGTGTACGGTTCTCATGACGCCAACCTAACTCGCCGGCGCCGGGGGCGTCAAAGTTGTGAAACCTGAAAGGGAGGCGAAGGGCGATCATACGCCCTTGCCTCCCTGATGCTGGTAGTTCCATTGCGCCGGCGAATTCGCGGCGGTTCGCAGGTCAGACGTCCGGCTCGATGGTGACGGTCAGTGAGAAGGTCGCGAACTGCTCGACGTAGAGCTCGGCCCGCTCCTGGTGGGTGGTCAGCAGCAGCGAGACGCCCGTGGTGTGGGCCTCCATCATCCGGACGATGGCCTCCTCCTTTTTCAGAGGCGTCAACTGCCGGATCACCTTGACCACGGTTTCCATGGCGCTCTTGTCGTCGTTGTGCAGAAGCACCTTCCAGGGCGGCAACTGTTTGGGGGGCGTCTTGCGCGGCGCTTTGCGCGGCTGCTTCACCGGCGCGCTCGCGCCGGAGCCGGAATCTTCAGTGTTCTGTGGTTCTTTCTCGTCCGCCATCGCACATCATCCTCATGGTTGGCGCCACAGGTCCGCGCCATCCGCGACCATCGACTTGATGGCATTATAGCCTGTGCATGTGTATGAATCCAAGACCCCCCCCGGGTCCGATTCCTCGTCATGGCTGACGGGGGGAGTCTCCGATGGTCCGCTCCGAGCCGGCCAGCACCTCCTGGACCTGTTCGAGCACGTCCTCCGGCTTGTAAGGCTTCTTGAGGAATCCCTGCACCTGCTCGACAAGCTGGTCGTCGAGCCCCCCTTCCGCGTAGCCGGTGCTCAGGATCACGGGCACTTGGGCGTCGAGCTGCCGGATCTGGGCCAGCACTTCCCTTCCGCCAATGAAAGGCATGGTCAGGTCGAGGATGACCAGGGCGATGTGGTCGCGATGCTCCGCGAATATGTCGATGCCGGTCCGCCCGTTGGTGGCCGGGCAAACGCTGTAACCGGCCCGCTCCAGCACCTTCTGGGTGTACACCACCACGGAGGGATCATCGTCCACCAGCAGCAGTTCGCCGCGGTGAGTCCGGTCGTGAGGGAGCGCGTCGGCGCCACCCGGTGCGGGTTTCGGTGCCCCCGCCATGTGCGGCAGACGCACCGCGATGGTGGTGCCTTCTTCGGGCGAGGAGATGATCTGAACGTGTCCGCCATGGGCCCGCACGATGCCGGCCACGACCGATAAACCCAGGCCCGATCCCTTGCCGTGTGGCTTGGTGGTGAAGAAGGGTTCCAGGATGCGATCCTGGACCTCGTCGGGCATACCGCAGCCGGTGTCGATGACGGCGACCTCGACGAACTCTCCCGGCGTCCAATCCTCATGTCCGCGGCAGTCCTCGGGCGTGACCTCGCGCAGATGGGTTCGGATGGACATGGTGCCGCGCCCGTTCATCGCGTCGCGGGCGTTGAGGCAGAGATTGACCAGCACCTGCTTGAGGTGATCCGGCTCTCCCTGGACCATGTCTCCCGAGGGCGCCAGGTCCATGACCAGCTTCATCTCCCCGGTGAAGATGTGCATCAGCACGGCGGCGGTTTCGCGCACCACCTGGTTGAGCGAGACGGGACCGGGCACGAACTGCCGGCTCCTCGACAGGCCCATCAATCGTCCGGTCAGCTCGCTGGCCCGTCGGGCTTCACGCCGGATCACGTCGGCGCTGGTGCTGAATTCCGATCCGGCGGGCAGGTCCGCGCTGAGCAGTTCGGCGTGCCCGAGGATTGAGGTGAGCATGTTGTTGAACTCGTGGGCCATACCGCCGACCACGCGGTCGACCGACTCGCTGCGTTGAAAGGCGGCGAGCTGGCGCTGAAGCGTTTCAATCTCCGAGATGTCCTGGATGGTCAAGACCACCAGCAGCCCGAGCGTCTCGCTGCCGAACACCCTGCTGGAGTTGATCAGCGCCGGGAATTCCTGCCCGCGACGGTCGGTGAGGCGAAGACTGAACTGGTAGTAGTAGCCCGCCACCATGCGGCGCAGGATTTCGTCCGCGCGGTGGGCCCGATCGTCCGGGGCCAGGAGCATGGTCCAGGGCCGGTCGAGGACCAGGTGCGTGACCACATCGAACCGTGCCAGGGCCCGCAGGTTCATGAGCTTGATCACCCCGTCGGTGGTCATGACCAGGACGGGGATCTGCATGCTCTCGAACAACTGGCGGTAGATCTCGCGGTTGGGGAACCGATCGTGAAAGTCGATCTTCCGGTAGGGCGGCAGGGCCAGCGTATCGGACACCCTTGCGGCCAGTTGTCGGACGATGGGACTGAGGGGCTCGCCATATGCGGGGGTGCGGAAATAGGCCGAAGCACCGAAGACGAAGGAGTTCATCCGTCCAACCAGCTCTTCATGCTGGGCGAAGATGAGCACCCGCTGCGGGCGAAGAGCGGCGCGATGGTGGACCATCATCAGGTTGCAGAAACTGTACGGCAGGGTGAGCCGGGGCATGGTCCGGCAGTCCAGGCAGACCAGATCGTACGGCCAAGCCTGGTCCCCGCAAGCGGGGAACCACGGCAGCGTGACCACTCGCCAGTCCGTGCCGCGACTGGCCGCGTGCATGGCTTCGATGAATTCGCGATCACGGCTGATCAGCAGGACGCGTCGCATGTTTATGAAGATACCACGCCTCCGGAGGCCGGACCATCGCGCCCTGCTCCGCACTGCATGGTCCGGATGTGCGGCGCTGCTTATCGGACGCGCACGCAGGCACGCTTCCGGCCCGCACCAGGGTTCGGTGGGGCGATCCCATATCCTTTCGAGCCGCAACCTCTTCAAGCTGGGCCGCGAAGCAAGCCGATACGACCTCCGGCGTCTGTCAACCGGCGCCGACTGGACGGAACGCGCGCCGCCGGGCGCCGGCCCCGGCCAGAATCGCGATGCATGAACCTGACAGCCCCGATCAGCGGTGCCGGCACCGGCAGCATGTCCGGCTGGCACGGCGGGTAAAGGGAACGGTCGACGGATGGGCCAACCAGCAATCACATCGCCTCCGCGACCGGGCTCGCTCGTCGCGCCCCGCGTCGCCGGCGGCCTGATGCTGCTGCTGGCCTGCACCATGGCTCCGGCCCAGGGAGTCCGGCGCCCCGCCGGCTCAGCCCGTCCCAAACCGCCCGCCCCGGCTGCCGCCCCGACCAGTGTTAACCTCATGGTCACCAGTACCTTGGAGGGCACTTCGACGGTGCCCGGGGTGTTCACGCTGGACATGGCCCTCGCCGCCGCGGCAGACGACCCCCGAGACAACGTGATTCAGTTCGCCCCCGCCGTGTTCGGCAGCGATCCGGTGGTGATCCGCCTGACTCACCCCATCGTGCGCGATGGCCGCGCTGCCGGTCACGACCGCATCGACGGCGGCTCGACGCCCGCTCCCATCACGCTCGACTTCTCCGCCTGCCCCGACGCCGGCGTGACCCTGGGCGGGCAGTGCCTGATGACTTTTTCGAAGCTGACGCTCGCCGGCGGCGGTCAGCGGGTGGCCCTGGTCAAGGACAGGGCCAGGCTCAACCTCGACGAGGTGCTGATCCGCGACAGCGGCGGTCCGGGCCTTGCGGTATTCGGCGACGGGCGGCTGAGCCTCTCACGTTGTCGCCTGACCGGCAACCGGACCCATGGCATCGAGCTGCACGGTTCCGGCGCGGCGACCATCGATCGGGTCGAGTTCCACGGCAACGGGCAATCCGCACTGGCGGCGTTCGAAAAAGGCTCGGCCGAGCTGACTGACTGCCGGATGGGCGATAACGGCGAATGGAACCTGGTGCTGACCCAGGACAGCCGCTGCCGGATGACCCGCTGCGTGTTGCGCGGAGCGCGGTTCGCCAACGGCGACCTGAGCGGCTCGGCGATACTCGAGGCGGCGGACTGTACCCTCGGCGACGGCCTGCGGTTCGGCGTGTTCGCCACCGGGGAGAGCCGGTTGTCGCTGACCCAGGTGACACTGCGGGCCCACGCCTCGCGGGGCATCGAGCTGCAGGACGCGGCGAACCTGGCCCTGAAGCAGTCAGTGCTCGAAGCAAACGGTGACTACGGCGTGATCCTGTTCGGGAAGAGCGCCATCAACGCGGACGCCGCACGCTTCGTCGGCAACGGAGCCCATGGGGCGTCGCTGCGCGACCTGGCCTCGGGTAGTTTCACCGCCTGCGTGTTCACCGAGAACCGCTACAGCGGGATCGGCTGCCTGGACGGCTCCGCCGGCGGTAAGGTGCTGGCCACCCGCTGCCTCTTCGCCCGCAACGGCATGCGCCCCATCTATCGCGGGCCGCTGCATCTCGAGCCGATGGTTCCGGTGATTTCCCGTCTCCAGGGCGACGCGGTCTTCTGCGAAGGTGCGCCGAACGCGACCGTCGAGCTGTTCTTCGACCGCGTCGGCGAGGCCGCCCGTTACCACAAGACCGTCAAGGCGGATCGTAACGGCCGGTTCCAGGTCAGCGTGGCCGAGGTGCCCGCGGGGTGGGTCATGACCGCCGCCGCGACCATCGGCGGCGAGACCAGCGAGTTCAACGTGATCGCCGGCGCACCGTCGGCCCCGATCCTCAGCGCCCTGCTGGGGCGGACCGGCGCCTATTCCGACGCCGGCGGGCCGATCGACCTGAGTTCGACCGTGCGGCGCTGGAAGCCCGGCACCCGGCTGCTCATTCACCTGTCCTCGCCGCCCAGCAGGGAAGTCGAGACCTACCTGCGGCGGCTGGTGCCGATGGTCAACACCTGGGCCGCCGGCGGGCTGGTCGCCGAGCTGCGCCTGGGGCCGCTGGGCAACGTGCCGCGCGACGCGGCCGTGGTCGAGATCAGCTACATGCCGGCCGATGACCCGCAGTTGCAGGGCCGCGGGGGTGTCACCTACATGAAGTGGGATGCCTCCGGACACTTCCTGTCACCGATGGAGATCGTCCTGGCGACCGCCTCCGACCGGGCCGAGACCTGTCCGCGGGTACTGGCTCACGAACTGGGCCACGCCCTGGGCTTGTGCCACACCCGCTCGGGGCTGCTCTCCCGGATGCAGGGATCGGAGCCCCCGGGGGCCGGCTACGTCAACGACTTCTCGCCGATCATGACCTACTACGACGTGCTGGCGCTGCAGATCCTCCACGATCCGCGCAACCCGGTGGGCATGAGCCTCCGCCAGCTCGCCGATGCCGGGCGGCTGCCCATCACCGCCCAGGCTCGCCTGGCCGATGCGGTGGCGAGCCCCGACGGCTCCACCTTCAGCCCGCCGGTCGATACCGGCGGCACAACCAGTCCGACCCGCTCGACGCGCTCGACGCGCGAGCGGTCGGGAAGATGACTGCCCCGTACAGTTTCACCCTGGCCGAAGGTTGGATGCGGATTGCCTCCGCTGATGAGACCCTCGATCGCTCTGTCTGCCCAGGATGAGCACGCCCGGTCCCCGGTTGGCCCCGGCACCCGCTTTTGATGCTCAACCTGAGATCTGAAAGCAACCATCTCGATTCTGAGATTGACGATTTGAGATCTGATCGACCATCTCAAGCCTGAGATTTCAAAATCCGCCCATCGCATCGCGCATGACGGTCAGTCGGCAACCCTCATGAACGGCTTCGCCCTGGTGAGGGATTCCGAAAGTCCGGCCGAGGCGAGCCCCGCTTGGGCACGAACGGGACTCCAGGTTGACGCCGGCCCCGCTCGGTACACGAAAAAGGCCCGGACGGCGTTGAGGCGCGTCCGGGCCGGGGATGCGTGTTGAAGGGCTTGTGTGCAGGCGGGCAGCGACGCTGCGTTCCGCTCAGCCGCCGCTGACGTTGCCCGCGGCCGCGGCCACCCCGGCGGCGTTCCGCTCCCAGGGC
>CAYVVX010000128.1:0-10529 GCA_964455315.1 uncultured Planctomycetales bacterium
AGAGACACAGAGGCCACGGAGAGTCTGCGCATTGCAGGTTCTGGCTCTAATCACCTCTTCTTTGTGCTCTTTGTGTCTTTGTGGTGCGCTCTTTATGCAACTGGAGGGACTACCCCATTCGGTGACGCACCCGATGGGTTCGACTGAAGCTCAGGGCACGCAGTCAGGATCGGCGGCGAGGTTGGCTCCGCTCATGCAGCCCCTGAAAATGTCCAGGTCGGTGAGATCGACGTCCGAGCCTTCATCGAGGCGGGCGGCCGCGCAGGCCGGGTCGTCCTGCGGCACGTTGGGCCCGGTGAGGCAGTTCTGAAACAGGCCGTAGTCGTCCATGTCCACATCGCCGTCGTTGTCCATGTCCGCGGGCGGTGCGCACGGCTGGCCGATATCGTCGAGATAGACGGTGAACGGGCCGGCCGAGTCGACGATTGCGAAGGCGATATGCTCGAGTACGCCGAAGGCATTCGGCGCGGCGATGTATCCGTCCCCGGTGAAGGGCGCGGAGGGGCTCTGTCCGGGCAGGAAAGTGAGCGTCTGCCAGATGCCGGGCTGGGCGGTGACCAGGACGCCCCGCGGGGCGCCGTCGATGAGGCTGGAGGCACCGAGGTAGTCAATGGTGCCGGAGGTGCCGCCGTTGTCGCCGATGGCGACGACCGCGCCGGTTTCGCGGATGCCCAGGCAGACGCGAAGCTGGCCGCTGTCCAGCCGCAGGCGCAGCCGGATGGGGCGGCGCAGGTCGACGGCCGGGTTGGGCTTGCCGACGGCGTTCGCGGTGGTCAGGCGCATCCAGCGTGACGGGTCAGTGTCGATCCAGCCCCATTGGACCTGCATGGACTGGGCGCCCGTGGCGGCGGGAACGGCGTTGGTGACCAGCGCGACATCGGGCGAGGCGGCGAGATGGCCGCTGGTGCTGCCGGAGTAGCGCGGGTTGCGGAACACGACCTGCGTGGAGAGTGGGAATTCCTCGAAGGACGTGATCGGGTGGCCGCTGCCCGGGCATCCCGCCGGCGGCACCGGCGGGCCGATGAGGTAGTCCATCGCGGCGGCCATGAGCTGCTGGCGTGTGCCGGAGGAGGTAATCACTTCAAACGGGAAGCCCAGGGTGAGGACGCGGTACACGCCGCTGTCGTACTGGACCGCTGCGGTGCCGCTGGAGCCGCCGGAATAGGTCAGCGCGGGCAGGGCCCCGCCGCGGGGGGCGAGAACATCGGCGGCGGTGACGCTGTAGGGGGCGCCGGACGCGGGGTTGAAATTGAACGCGCCCAGCGACGCGAAGATTCCGCCTGCGCTGCCGGTCACGTTGAAGGTATTGCTGCTGTCGGCCACGTAGTCGGCGGAGAGCGTGTTCTCGAAGAAAGTGCGGCCGTTGTTGCTGAAGTCCAGGTCGTAGGCGATCTCGGAACCGCTGACGAAGAGGGCTCCTCCTCCGGCCAGGTAGGCGCTGACCCGGGACTGCTCGGTGGCGTCGAAGGTCCGGTCGGCGGTGGATTCCCGGCCCAGGACCCAGACCACCGCGTCATAGTTGGCCAGGGTGACCAGGTGAGCGATCACCGATTCGTTGGCGCAGGCGTCGAAGGCGATCCCGCTGGCGGTCAGCGCCGCGGCGTGCTGCACCACGTAGTCGAAGGCGTTGACCCTGGCGGCGATGGGGCGCTCGATGGGGCCGCCGGGGAGGGTGTGGATGAAACTCTGCTGGCGGCTGACGCGATCGTAGCCGTTGACCAGCAGGACGCGCTGCGCGGCCGACGACGGACGCACGGCCAGGACTTCGGAAGGCAGCGACTCGCCGCCCGGGTTGTACGCGGCGATGCGGAGATACGTGACCGAGTCCAGGGGCAGAGCCAGCGAGTGGGTGGTGACGTTGCCGACATCCAATGCCTGGCCGAAGCCGTAGCCGTTGGTCGAGCGGTAAATGCGATAGCCGGTGGGCGCATCGCCGTAGGGGCTTCCGCTCAGGCCCGCGGTCCAGGAGACGGCGACGTTGCCGCCGGCGGTATGGATGGCCTGGACCCGCTGCGGCGGTTCGGGCAGGTACGCTGCCGGCACGCCGGTTCCGGGGAATGTCACCGGGTCGGAGAGAAACTCGATGAGCCCGCGGAGGGTGGTGCGGGCCAGGGCATCGCGGACCAGGGCGTTACGCAGGTTGGCGGCGTCGTCGGGGTTGTCGTGGAACGCGACCTCCAGAATGGTGGCATCGAACTCATTGTTGTTGCTGCCGGTGGAGATGGCCCCGAACCCGGAGGTGTACACATGGCTGCGGTTGCCCCAGGTGAACTCGAAGAGATGGTCGATGGCGAGCATGTCGGTTTCCATGCGCAGGCCCATCACGTCGGCCATCTTCGCCTGGTTGGTGGTCGCGCCGGTGTTGGTCACCAGGGCGACGGTGCCCTTGGCGGTGCAGGGCGGTCCGCCACCGCATCCGGCGGCGTTGGAGTGGTACTCGATGTAGGCCCGGCGCCAGCGCTGGTTGTTGACGTCGTTGCGGTTCATCTCCGCCGCCCAGCGGGCCGCGGTGCCCACGTTGTCGCTGTTGTCGTTGCAGCCGGAACACTCCCAGACGTTGGGCAGGCCGACGGCGTTGAGTCCCGCTTCGCTCAGGGCCCAGTACCGGGAAGCTTCCTCGTCGCGGGGATAGCCGCTGACCCTGTTGGGGCCGACGCCCACCACGTCGCCGATGCCGTTGCCGAAGCGGATGGCGTCGGCGATGACCACGCTGCTGGCCGGGGCCCCCGGCGACAGGTTGGTGATCTCGACGTAGCCGGACGTTCCCGCGTCGAAGTAGAAGTTGCCCAGCCAGATCCACCCGCGGCCGACACGCTCGTGGTCGATGGCGACCGTGGCCGTGCCGCCCGAGTGGCGGATGCGGTAGCTCTGAACGACGCGATCGGTGTCGTGCTTGGTCCAGCAGTAGACGGGATAGAAGTCAGCCGCGGGAATGGTGGGGGTGTAGCGGGCGACGGCGGTCTCCGTGGCGCCCGCCGTGGCGTAGCGATACGGCACGCCGCTGAGCACGTCGCCGTCCTCGTAATAACCGCTGGTGGTGGTGCTGTTGGTCCAGGGCCCGGTGAAGGTCACGCCGGGGTCATCGTTGTCGAGCACGATCTCTACCGTCTGGTACCCGACCGGGCGGAAAGGGACCACCACGGCGCCCGCGTTGTAGAGGTAGGTGACCAGGTAGTTGAGTTGCTCGAGGTTGCCGTAGTCCTCGTTCATATCCAGCAGGACCGGGCGCTGCAGGCCCCAGCTCGAGGTGTTGGCGGTCCAGCCGTGCCCGGCGCTGCAGAAGACAACCACGCCGGAAAGGGCGCCTGCCGGCTGACCGTCGGCGTTGGTCACCGGGCCGATGAGGGGTTCGGGGCCTTCGGGCTCAGCGGCCGCCCGCTCGGCGGCGAGTCTCTCCCGGATGGCCTGCGCGGCGGTCTTGCCGGTGTCGTCGCTGACCGTGTTATCGGGGACAAACGGGGTCGGAGGAGGTCCGAGCTCAGTGAGGGGACGATAGGGTTCGTCTCCGGTGCGTTGGTGGATATCGACGCCGGCGAAGTCCGGACGGCTCATCAGGGCCCCGGCCAGCACGTGCTCGATGGTGGCGAGGCGGTCGGGCTGCACGCTGTCGAACCCGGCGTCCACAGGGAACGTCAGAAGCATGTGAGCGACGTTCGCCTGATCGAAGGTGAGCTGGTCGAGGCGCGTGCCGGCCGGCAGCAGGGTTTCCCCCTCGACCGACGTCAGTTGCCCGGCCCGCTCGATCACCGTGGCGAGGCGGACCGCGAACTGATCGGGCCCACCATCGGCGCCGCCCAGTCCCTCAAAGTAGGGCAGACCCAGGAAACGCGGGTCGGCATCGTGGGCGCGAGCACCGGACGTGACCGACAGGAAGAGCGCCGCTCCGGTGAGCAGCGATGCGGCCGCCCGGAAGCGCGGGTACGATGTAGTCCGATAAGACGGGGTCCGATTCATGATTGTGTTCGCTGCCTTTCGTTCCGCGACCTGCAAAACCGACTCACTCTATCTTACCGTTGAGGCGGGGCGGCTTCCAAGGAAATCAGCGGGTTTCGACGTTTCAAACCCGCGGCTATAATCGAACGCAGGGCGGGGAGCCGCAGAACAGCAGGGGCGATCACCGGAAAGGGTTCGATGTCGCAGACAGACAAATCCAGGCGGGTCCGGCCCACCATCCAGGCCATCGCTGATCGTGCCGGCGTATCGCGGGCCACCGTTTCGCTCATCCTGACCAACCGCGACGAGGTGGTCAGCCGCTTCAAGGCCGAGACCGTCACCCGGGTACGCGAGATCGCCGAGGAGATGGGCTATCGGGCCAACCTGATGGCCATCAGCCTGCGCAGCGAACACCCTTCCTTTTTCGGATTGGTCCTCCGCGGAGCCGGCCGGGCCGAGGCCATCTCCTGGCATCACCAGGCCTTCGAGGGGCAGTTCCTGGCCGGAGCCATGGAGGCGTCACGGCTGCTGCAGCTTTTCCCGGTGCTGACCACGCAGGATTCGCCGGACCCGGAGGGGGCCTCGGAGCGCGTTCGCGGCGTGATCGACGGGGGGGTGTTCGGAGCCATCCTGCGAACGCCCTCGCGGGTGCTGGAGGGGTTTCTCCGCCACCAGATCGAGCAGGGTTTGCCGGTGGTGATGGTTTTTCCGGAGGATCTGCTGGGCTGTCCGTCCAACGCCATCGACGTTGACAATATCGCCGCCGGGCGGGTGGCCGCGGAGCTGCTTCTCGCCGCGGGTCGTGACAAGCTGGTGGTGGTCCGGGACGAGACCCCGTGGGAAGCGGTTCGCCTGCGGGTGGAAGGGTTTGTGCGCGTGGCCGAGGAGCGAAAAGCCCGCATCGATGTGCTCCACCTGCCCGCCCGGATCACCGAGCACGAAACGCGACAGTGGCTGGCCCCGAAGCTTCGCGAGTGCAGGCCGGACGGCGTGTACGCAGCGACCTCGGTGACCGGCGTGGGTGCCCTGCTGGCGTGCCAGGCGGCGGGGCTGAGAGTGCCCGAGGACGCGTGCCTGGTGGGCTGCGACGCCTCGCTGTGGCGGGCGCCGGGCTGCCCGGGCATCACCTCGGTGGACGTGTCCTGGTACACGGCCGGGGAACTGGCGGTTCGCAAGATGGTGGAACTTCGCGAACGGGAGGCATCGGCCTTCGACAACATCTGCCTGCCGCCGCAGGTGCGCAAGGGCGAAACCTGCCCCGGCGGCGGCGAAAACGCTCCGCAAGTCATCGATCATTGAACCACTATCGTCCGAGATTGAGAGTCTGCCGAGGCCATTGAGGTCGGTGGACGGTCAGTGGCCCGATCCGCAGGCCAGATTGGCGGGCACAGTGCTGCCGCTGAGGCAGCCTAGGAAGATGTTGAGGTCGAGATCGTCCACATCGCTGTCGCCGTCCAGCCGGGCGTCCTGGCAGAGGGGATCCGTCTGCGGAGTGGCATTGCCGGTCATGCAGTTCTGCAGATGGGCGAAGTCGTCGAGATCCACGTCGCCGTCGAGATCGAAGTCGCCGGGGGCGACGGGCGGATTCCCCACGAAAGCCAGCAGATTATCCGCCCGGGTGCCGCAGATGCTGGCATTGTTGGCGAAGAATTCGTGGTAGCCGATGCCGAAATAGCCGCGCGGATGCGTGCTGTCGCTCACCGACACGATGGCTTCGCCGTCGAGCACATAGGTGATCTGTGTGCCGGCGCAGTCGATGCGGAAGCGGTGCCACGCGCCGATGGTCAGGTACAAGGGGGCCTGTTCCATGAAGTCAGTCAGCGTGCCGTTGACGAACTTGCCGGCCCGGATCCGGCCGTCGTCGGAATCGAAGGTCATGGCGTAGCAGTTGCCGCCGCCGAAGCCAGCCAGTCCGAACGCCCCGGTTCCCGAGTCACGGGCGAAGAGGCCGACACGTTCAAAACCGTCGGCGGCGAGTTCGGGGCGCAGGTCGCAGTAGACATCGGCCTGGACGGAGTAGTCGGTGTCGGCGAAGTCGCCGCGGCGGGTGGTCTCGGCGCCGCCGACGGGGTCGGAGACCATCAGCACCGCCCCGTCCCCTCCGGGAGCCAGCGGAAGAAAGTCGATCACCGGGTTGAAGGTGAACTTGTCGTCCCAGCCCGCCAGTCGCCCGGTGGGGGCGAAAAGGTCGACGAAGGGGAAGGTCGTGGCGGTGTCCTCCCGGACCAGCAGCACCGCGGTGGCGACGCTGCGCTCGGAGCCGTCGGAGGGCATGTTGCGAACACTGCCGTCGACGACCATGGTGGAGGAGCCGCCGCCGTCGAGGTTGACCGCGTCGGTGCAGCCGACCGTGCCGGTGAGAAAGGTCGCCATCTCGGCGAAGGTCATCCCCTCGCTGATGCCGGTGCGGCGTCCGTCGCAAACCACCATGAAGAGGCAATCGGCGCTGTAGCCGAGCACGGTGCGCGGGTGGCGGCTGTAGGGCCCGGCCGCGGAGCGGGTCGCCCAGTTCGCGGTGGCCGGGGCTCCGTTGCGTACGACCTGGCCGATGCCGCTGATGGCGAAGTCGGCGTTGTTGTAGTCGCCGGCGCTGCTGTCGAAGCGCATGCGCAGCACGTCGCCCACCTGGGTGGCGGCCAGGATCTGGCCGCGCGGCGCGCCCCAGGTGGTCAGCACCATGCCCCCGGCGGGGATCGGGTTGTTCTGTGAGCTGCTGCCGGTCTGCAGCGCGAGGACCGTCCCGGCCACCTCCTTGTCGCCGCGCATGGGGTAGGTCACGTCGTCGAGCACGACCTCCAGGGCGGTTGAGGGGTTGGTGAAGCTGGAGCGCGTGGAGCTGTCCCACGCAGGCGTGTAGGCGGTGACGTTGTTGATCGGAGGGTTGAGCCGGTTGTAGTGGCCCAGGGACGTAGTGGAACCGTCCGGCAGGGTCAGCGTACCCGGAACGGTCAGCACGTCCGCCACGATGGCCGGTTGGCGCGAAGGCCCGAAGAAGAACGCGTCGTGGCCGGTGTTGTACGGAGGCTGGAGCATTTCCCCGCGCGAGGCGGCCAGCCCGGTGATGTCGATGCCGCTGCCGAAGAAGGAGGCGTTGACCGCGGCCAGGACGTCGTGTCCGGGCGGCTGGTCGTAGAGCGAAGCGATGGTGCTGGTGGGCTGACGGCTGGTGTAGTTGCGCTTGTGCTGGGGGAAGCCGACTTCAAACTTGTACTCGGAGCGCAGGCGGTCGATGCGGACGACATGGACGATGTTCGGCGGGCCGGTCAGGTTGTACACGCTGTAGTCGACACCCGGTGCGATCTCGGATGCGGTCGCAGAGGCGCCCGCCAGCGCCAAGGCGACCGCGATCAGTCGGCAGATGACATGTTTCCCCGGCTTCATCACCGCTCCCAGGTCATGGCAGGCCGCGGCTTTCAATCGAAGTACGCCTCGGTGCCGCCGCGAGTCCCGAACCACACCTTGCGCACCGGGGCCGGCGGGCTGGTGCCGATGTCGATCATCTGCCAGTAGTTGAGCCGCTCGACATGCCCGTCGAGGTAGCCGACGTTCATCGCCTGGCGCGGTTCATAGCCGGGGTCGGGGCGGGTGCCGTAGTTCTGCCGCAGCGTCCAGTCGCGCCCGGCGAGGGCGGGCTTGCCGGAGACCTTGCCGCCGTGCCGAAAACGCAGCCCATGGGGCAGGTTGTCGGGATTGACCACCTGGCTGCCACCGCGATTGATGAGCGGTTCCGGGAAGATACCCAGCTTGCCGGCCTCGACGATCATCGCGGGCGTGCCCTTGACGTTCTTCAGGCCCGCGCTGGCGTTGACCCCGTAGCTCATCCACAGCAGCGGGAGCACGGTCGGGCCGTCGCCCGCGCTGGCGTCGGGCCAGATTGGTGAACCCTTGTAGGAAAGCACGTCGAAGCGCCAGGCGGCGTCCTTCTCCACGACGCTGACCGGGGCGCTGGCGGCGCCTACGCCGGCCGAGTAGCCCAGCACGAGGTCCACATCACTGCCGCTGGTGGCATCACCGCCGAAGACATCGCCCTCCACCGAATCCTGGATATCGTTCTGCCACTGCGGGCCGGATCTGAACACGCGGCTGAAAATCGCATCGGACGACGTGGTGCCCTTGTAGGTGTCGCCCGCGTAAAGCCGGGCCAGGACCGCCGGGATGGGCCGCGGATCGGGGTCGGTGGGGCAGGTGAACAACCTGGTCTGTCCCTTGTTGATGCGCAGCGACTGCACCGCCCAGCCGAAGTTGGTGCTCCAGCGCTCTTTCTGCATGTTGCTCTCGAGCAACGCCATGACCGAGCCGTTGGCGGCCTGTTTCATGTTGGTGCCGCACACGGTGGCCCGGGCCTGCTCGCGGGCGCTGGACAACGCGGGCAGGAGAATGGCGATCAGCAGGGCGATGATGGCCACGACCACCAGCACCTCGATCAGGGTGAAGCCCGGGACACGGCGCAGGCGCGGCCTGCGGTTCGTGCGGTTGGTGGTGTTGTCGTTCATGCCAGCTTCTCCATGCCTCTTCGCCCGCATCCTCCTGATACGGTGTTGTTGCCTCAAG
The DNA here is from genome assembly GCA_964455315.1 of uncultured Planctomycetales bacterium. Taxonomy (GTDB): domain Bacteria; phylum Planctomycetota; class Phycisphaerae; order UBA1845; family PWPN01; genus CAYVVX01. The sequence goes on from CAYVVX010000128.1 coordinate 8,485, forward strand.
CCCGCCTAGGGCTGGTCACAACCCGCCGGCGGGGGTGTGCCCGACGCGGGACCGGTGGCACAATCCAGAAAGTACGAGAAATCGTTGGCGTCAACGGCGCTGTCGCCGGTCACGTCGAAGCATCCGCAGGCCTGGAAGTCGAAGGTCGGCGCCGGCGGCGGTCCGGTGATGCAACGCTGGAAAGCGGCGAAGTCCGACTGGTCGACCGCCCCGTCGGGCTCGCCACCCCCGACGCCCGCACCGGCCACATCGAACACCGGGGTGCTGCAGCCCAGGCCGAGTTCAAAGGTGGCCGTGAAGATGACCAGTTCGCCGCCAAAGCTGCCGATGGTGTCGTCGTCAAGCCAGAGATTGACCGCATTGAGCGTTTTGCTCTCGTCGATGTCGGCCACGAAGACGAACAGGAACGCGCCCGAGGTCAGGTTCTGGCCGCCCGCCGATTCGCCCTGATCGTTGAGGCGGCGGAAGCCGGTGCCGCCCTCGGAGCGGCGCCGACCGCCCTCGCCGACCGCGATGGTCGTGGCGTCGCCATCCTGATTGAACCAGTCGTAGAGGTTGAGGTTGATGGCCTGCGTGGAACTGTCGTCGAACACGGCTTCGACGCGGAGTCTGCCGGCGCTGCCGCCGCCCTTGGTGCCGAGGAAGTACAGCTTGTCATAGTGACCGGGAACGAACTCACGACCGGGCACACCATTGAGCGTGTAGATGTTGGAACGGCTGAAGGTTCCGCTCCCGTCGTTGCGCCACTTGATGGTGTTGAGCCCGTCATAACGAAGCAGGAAATCAACGTCGCCCTCGGCGAGCTGGGCGGTGTACTGCCCGTTGGCCGGCAGCCCGGGGACCAGGTTCTGGCCGGGTGTGAAGCAGGTGGGTTTGACGTAGCCGTCGGTGGTGAGGGTGTTGCCGTCGACGGTTCGGCTGGCGGAGTTCACGTAGTACTCACCGGTGGCGTAGAGGGGGTCGGCGTTGCCGACGCAGCGGAGGTCGACCGGCCCGCCGTTCGACGCGGGTCCGCAGGGTGTGGGGACATACTCCTCCACTTCGGTGATGCGCAGGGCGGTGATGGCGTGCGGCCCGGGACCAAAGCCGAAGTTCCACTTGGTGTACAGCCAGCTTCCCCGCCGCATCCAGACGTGGAGTCCGGTGCCCGACGCGCCGCAGGCGGCGCTGTTGGGTGCCTGGGGGCCGGGACCGGCCTGTTCAAAGGTGTTGGGCGGATCGTTCAGGTCCATCCCGATCCATTGATGATTCTGTCCGAAGGCACCGCCCCAGGGGATGGCGGGGTTATTGGGCCACGGTTCGACATCCTTGCTGCTGAAGTTCACCTCGATGGGCAGCCAGTCCCAGGCGGGGACGGCCTGCGGCAGTGCGGGCACCCACTGCTCGATGTAGTAGAGGCGCGGCTCGTCCGGTGGGGCGTCGGCACTGGAGCCGACCGCGAAGGGCGTATCAAACTTCCAGTATCCCCGGCGCACGCCGTCAAAGCCGGAGCCGTAATACCAGGCGGCGTTGTCATAGCCGCCGCTGGGTACATCGACCCAGCCGCCGCCCTCGCGGGTGTTGGGCTGGATGATCCATGAGCGCTGCGCCGCCGTGGGCCCGCAGGCGGCAAGTATCGTCGCGCAAGTGACAGCCAGACGAATGCTCATGGGGTCTTTTCTCCGCTCTCCTGCCCTGGGGGCGGGAGGCACTCCGGGCGTTCGCCTCGCCGACATGCAGGTGGCGCCACGCCCCCCTTGATTCACCGGAATCGGTTACGACACACACACTCCCTCATTCCATTTTATGAGTATTTCGGCGGAAAGCCAGTGATTTCGGAGCAGGGTGGAGCGCATTTGGAGGCCCGTCGAGCCCATCTCGGGGTATCGATCGTGTTTCGACGCGATTTACCCCGGCGTTAGCTCGATTCACCGCTCAAACGATCGCTCGGCACTCTTTTTTTCCGGGCGACGGTTCAAAACGAAGCGGGGGTGACATGTTTTTTGTAAGCCCCACCAAATAACACAAGAAAAACACCATCCACGCATAGAGCGATGCACGGTCTG
>CAYVVX010000129.1:0-10520 GCA_964455315.1 uncultured Planctomycetales bacterium
GAACTCGCCCGGATCGACAAGATTGACGTAGCGATTTCGTTATAAGAGGCGAACCATGCCTGAACTCGACAAGAAAGCAGCGACCGTCTTCGCGGGCAAGATTGTTCGCAAGGATCTCGTCCGCAAGGTCAAAGTGGGGGCGGGCGTTCCGGTCTTTGTTCTCGAATACCTGCTCGGAAAATACTGCGCGACGGATGATTTGGCAGCCATCGATGCGGGACTGCGCGTCGTCAACACGACGCTGTCCACAAACGTGGCTCGACCGGAGGAGGCGAACAAGGCGCAGTCGATGGTTCGCGACAAGGGCACCCCCCGGACGACGCACCCGCACCGCCTCGGCCTCGCGCCGTCGCGGCGGAAGGTCCAGCTCGCGCAGCCCAGCCATGATCGTGGTGCGCGACAGACCCGCGGCCAGGGAGACCGCGGTCACCACGCCCCAGCCCAGTTCCCGAGCCTCGGCCGCGGCCCATTGCCGTCGTCCGCGCTCGTCCATTTCCACGCCAAGAGCGCGATACTTTCGCCCGATGCGTCCGATTGTGCTGGCATCCTGCATCGACTAACATCATCGGAAATCCCGCAGATGTAGCTATATGAAATTGTTCAAGTTATTTTTGAGCGCGCCCAGTGTGGAACAACGATGGTCCAGCGGACGGCAAGAGGAGGAGCGAATGCAGGCAGTCAGTTCTGGGGCTGCCCTCGGTATCCGGCCTGCAAGGGGACACGACCAGCATGAGTTAGTACTACAACGCTAGAACATGCGGAGACGAAAATCCGTCATCACGGTGAGCAGCCCTGCCAACTCGGGACGGTCAGTGCGTGGCGCCGGTGTCCAAGGCTGGCGGCGTTGCGGGCGAAAGCACGGAACACCCGATGAATCATAAAGCATTGCCATAACGTGAGTTATGGATCGCACGAGGACCTTCATAGCGTTGTAGTATTAGACTGATGGCACTCAAGGACGATACATCTCGGTGTAGAATCACGGTGGCCGACGATGAACTCATCGAACTCAAGCGCCATGCCCACAAGATACCTGAATGCCCCGGCCTGGATCGCCGTATTCAGAAGTACAATGGCAGGGGATCGCTCAAGCTCTCCCGCGACGAACTCGACTGGCTCGTCGCGGTCCTCGATGCCGTCCTCCACGATCCCAAAGGCTACCCCTGCGTCCAATACGATCCGTGGAAGCTGGAATACGTTCCTACCGCAGATGAGCGCTGCGTAACCTGCCAACGCCTGTATGACCGCCTCAACAGCGAAAGCCAACGCCTCTACGAGATCAGCCGCAAACACTCAATCAAGGTCAAGATACGTGAGCAGGCGCGAGAGCGCAAGAAGGCGGAAAGAGACAAAGCCGACGATGCCATGTCGCGTATCAAGGCGGTCTTCGAGAAGCGTGGATGCCCTGCCTTCCCCGTCCGAGTCAGTCGGGGCTACACCATCTACTACGAGGGCGGCGCGGTTGCCCGCATCCGGCAACGGGACAAGTGGTGGGAAGTCCTGTGGTGGACCCATCGGGACAAGTGGGAGTCCATCGGCGACATGGGCGGCGTGGTTTGCGATACCGTCGAGGAAGCGACAGAATATGTGCTGAAAGACCCGATGGGCATCTTCTGGCGGTGAGGAGCAGTGACATGGACCAGAACGCAGTCGATAAGCTGGAACACGAGATCGAGAAGGCCATCGTGGATGTGGTCTGCCGCCTCGGACTTCGCAGGTTGCCGGTGCTGCCGTCTCAGCACACAATGCATCTGATGGCGAAGGCGGCAGTTGCCGTCTACGAGGCCACCGTGGAGAACCAGGTCGAACAGAACCCGTAGAACCGAAACGCAGAACCCAAAGGAACGGGCATGCCATACGTCCTGTTTCACGACTACTTCCCAGACCTTGCGAAGAAGGAAACCCGCACCATCACCGTGGTGGACCCTGCCTCCGTGGGGCTCCCCGTCGGCCAGTATGCGCTGCTTGAGATGTTCTGCGATGAGCCAGATTGTGACTGTCGTCGGGTGTTCTTTTCCGTCATGTCATCGCACAGAAACCAGCTGGAAGCGGTGGTGACATACGGATGGGAGCCTCGGGCCTTCTATGCCCGGTGGATGAAGTACGATAATGACCCTCTCGCGCTCGACCAACTGAAGGGACCAGCGCTCAATCTGGGCAGTCCGGAGTCGGAGTTGGCTCCCGCGATCCTCAAGATGATTACCAACATCCCGCTGAAGGACAGCGCCTACGTGGAGAGGATCAAGCGGCATTACCTGATCTTTCGGGCTGAGGTAGAGCGGCGGGCGGCGGGAGCACGCAAACGGGGCGGACGGAAAAAGTCAATGGGACGACCGAGACGATGACCCGCGATGCAGTAACGACACTTGTGGTCGATCTGGGCAAGGCTCAGATCGATGCCATGTTACGAAGACAGGACCAGTATGCTATCGACGATTCCGAGTTCATTCCACTGATGGAGGTGGTCCTGGATGCTTTTGAAGCTGCGGGCGTGGAGCCGAGCGTTGTCGAGGAACTCTGGCAGTACGCCTACACCGCATATGACCGAGCCTGCCGTGAACACGCTCCTGACTTCACGTTCGACGAGAACAAAGAGCTGATGCAAAGCTATCTACTTGGATCGCGCAAGCTGGCTCCCCCGAAGAAGCGCACACGACGGTGATTGATCTCGAATGCGGACAGTCCGTGATCACGAAGTCAATGGATTGTGGGGCAGGCGGCTCACTCAGATGATGGGCTTACCCACCCAGAACAGACCCTCCTGAAAACCTATCACCGGCAGGATCTGCTCGCGGCCCTGGAGCGGGCGACGCGGTTCCCGATCACTCCCGGCCAGTTCGACGCCGTCATCGTTCACTCACGTTACGGCCTGCATGCTCGCCAGGTCGCCTGTAGCGACCCTCTGCATCGAAGGCTTCAGCCGCTTCGTTACCTCCACGACTGCTCCGATTGCTACCGGCTGGAGCGATAGTTGCCGGGTGGGATTCGCACCCACTGAAGATCCACGCCTTTGCACGACGCACGTCAATTCCTGTGGATCGCGCCTGATCAGGCGGCGTCCTTCCTGAGTCCGTCGATGAACTGAACGCCTCGGATCACGTCGGCCAGCAGAGCCGAGCCATTGAGGGCCCGCCAGTGCCGCTCGGCCGACTGGGCCAGCTTGAACACCATGGTCAGCGTGGCCATCCGCGATCCACAACCTTTCGTCCTCACCGTCCGCAGACGCACCGTCGCGAATGTCGATTCGATCGGGTTCGTCGTCCGCAGGTGGATTCAGTGCTCGGCCGTGTTGGCCAGCGAGATGATCAGCGGGTGATAGCCCCACGCGCCCTTGAAGGAAATATCCATGCCCTGCTTGCACTCGCCGGTGGTGGACACCAGCGTGCCATCCCCCTCGATGATGGCCTGCCTGAAGAACTCCCGCGGCTGCTGCTTCCACACCTTCAGCCGCACCGCGTTGATCGCCCGCATCAGGAGCTGCACGTCGTACGGCTCGAACCTTCGACAGAAGTCGCCCGCGGTGGTCGGGTCGGGAATCCGCTGGGCACCCAGCGCGTCGAGATAAACCTCGTCATTGCGCAGCAGCTCCAGGTCCTGCAGGCAGTCGCCCCCGGCCAGCAGGTTGTAGGCGATGTTCAGCACGTGGTCCGACTCGTGGTACGGCTTGTGCTTCTTGAGCAGGTGCAGGCGCTGGTCGATGGCCTCGATCAGCCCCGTCCGCCGGGCCAGCAGGTGCATGGCTCCGATCCCGCCAAAGGCCAGGCCGCGGGCCTTGTCGGACAACTCGTAGCGGATGTTGCCGGCGGTGAACATGGGCGCATCCTGCGGAGCCCACTCGCGGTGGCGAAGACGACGCTGGATCCGGCGCTGGCGATTCCGCAGCACCACCAGCATCCGCCGCTTGCCATCAACCGACTTCCGTGTTCTACTGATGCTCACTCGAAATAGCTCCTTGCGCTGAGCAGGTATGTGTGATGACCTACCCACTTATACGCGAGAATCAAGGCATTTCGAGTACCTTCTTAACCGCAAATCGCGAAACAACCGCCGGAGTACGCTTGATCAGGGACTAGATGGTCCAAGTGCGCTATGAGTCCTGACTACTTCTCCAACTGGCTGTCCGGGGGCGGATGCGGGCCCGGCGGTGCGGACTTCGGTTCGATCCGGACCAGGAAGCTGTCGCGGTGGGCCTGGAGCAGGCGCATCCTGCCCGCCATTTGCCCGCGGGCCCGCTCGTACAGGCCCCTGTCGGTCATCAGCACGATGGACGGGCGCGGATGGTCCACGTACTCGGCGAACTCGATCACGTGGGCCAGGTATTTCACCGGCAGGCGGTGGTCCAGGTAGAGCGGCAGGGCATACTTGGGGGCCGGGCCGATCGCCAGCAGGTCCGCATCTTCACTGTTGTCGATGACTGCTCTGACGAAGGTTTGTGAAGAGAACTCCCTGAACAGGCCAACTCCCTCGACATAGGCTGCCTCGACGGTCATGGCCAGGGCACCGCCCAACACTGTCGTGACGATGGCCTGGAATCGACGGCGACGGAGGAGGGCGACAAGGATCAGGGCGAAGATGCCGAACCCGGCCAGTCGGCGGGCCAGCGTCCACCATGGCGCGATGTCGAAGGTGCAGCGGTTGATGATCGCCAGGGCCACCAGTGCCAACGCCATGGTGGTCACGGTGACGACCGTGGTCAGCCGCAGCTCCCAGTGCTGATCGCGCCGGAGAATCTGATCGAGAGCCCATCCCGCGATCAGCGCCAGGGCCGGAAAGGCGGGCATGATGTACACCGGCAACTGGGTGTGCGACAGCGCGAAGGGCACCACGCCGATCACCGCCCAGGCGTAGACGATGCCCATGCCGGCGGGACGGGGCCAGTCCCGGTTCCTCGCCAGCGGCAGCGAGCGAAAAATCCCCGCGATCAGCAGAAACGTCCAGGGCATCATGGCACCGAGGGCGACCACGGGAAGATACAGGACAGATTCGGATCGACCGAAGGTGTCCGTGGAAGCCCGCAGGAAGTGCTGCCGCCAGAAGAACTCGACCAGGTAGCCGGGGAAGGCCAACTCCATGTAGATGTACCAGGGAGCGGCCAGCAGGAAGAGCAGCCCCAGGCCGGCCGGGAGACGGGCCTGTCGCAGCGCCCGCCAGTCGCGCTGGAGAAGTACGTACCCGCCGATGGCCGCGAGGGGCAGGAAGATCCCCACCAGGCCCTTGGTAAGCAGGGCCGCGGCAAGGCTGGCGTAGCCATACCACAGGCATCGCCGGGGCGCCTGCTCAAAGTGGACCCGGGCCCAGAACACCACCGCCCACGACGCAAACGCGGTGAGCCAGATGTCCATGCGGACGAATCGAGCCCCGACGATCATCATGACGCTGGTGCCCAGCATGCACGCGGCGGCGAGCCCGGCCCGGCGGGACACGATGATCCGGCCCAGGCAATAGGTCGCCCCGACGACGAGGCCGCCGCCCAGCGCGGACAGCAGCCGCGCGGCGAACTCGTTGACGCCCAGCAACCGGAAGGTGCCCGCCAGCATCGAAAAGTACAGGATGGGCTTGTCGAAGTATTCCCCGTCTCCCAGGGGCGTACGCGGCACAAGCCAGTCCCCGCTGGTGAGCATGTCCCGGGCGATCAGGACGCAGCGGGCCTCGTCGGGATCCATGAACACCATGCGGTGGGCATTGAGCGCATAAAGGATCGCGAAGCCCGCCATCAGCAACGGCAGATCGAAACGATATCTGGGCGCCGCGTCGCTCATCGTGCCTCCTCGACGGGATATGCATCGCTGATGGCCGCGGTGCCCTCGCGAAGGAACACCAAGACCAGCTCGTTGAACCGGTCGGCCTGGTCGACCATCACCTCATGGCCGGCGTCGGGGACGATCACCAGCCGCGCATCGGGCAAGCCCCGGCGCAGGGCCAGGGCGTCGGCCTGCGGGTGGATGTGGTCGTGTTCGCCCCAGATCAGTAGCACCGGCCGCTCAATCTCGCCGAGGTGGGGCCGGCAGGAATGGAAAAAGATGCTGCGCAGGGCCCTGCTGCAGGCCCGCGCCTCCGGCCAGTAACGCCTGCTGTCGGCCCGCAGGGCCATCTGGTAGTGAAACAACCGTTCGGTCACGGGGGTCGCGTGCAGGAACATCTTCGGGAAGATGTCCGCCCAGGCGCGGCGGAGATGGTCGGTGATCAGCGCATCGTTCCAGAACGTCCACAGGGCGGCGCCCAGCAACGGCCCGGGTTCCGGCCACGCCCCGCTGGACCCCATCAGCACCAGCTTGTCCACCCGCTGGGGATGCCGAAGGGCGATCAGCATGGCCAGCTGGCCGCCCATCGATCCGCCGATGAAGCTGGCCCGCGACACACCACGATCGTCCATGAACGCGACGATCTGGTCGCTGACCCAGCTCAGGTCATAGGGCAGGTCGGGCTTGTCGGATTTGCCGAACCCCGGCGGATCGAGAGCCATGACGTGATGCTGCCTGGACAGCTCCGGGATGTTGAGCTGCCAGAAGTCGATCGAGGTGGCCAGCCCCGGAAGGATGATCAGGGGCTCGCCTTCACCCTGTTCCTGGTAGCAGACGCGCAGGCCGTCGACGGTGGTGTACTGCTCACCGAGCACGTAGCGGTACGCGTCCACGAACGCGTCGTCCCGGTGCCGGGCCAGGATCAGATCGGTACAGCCGGCGGACATCAGGGAGACGGCCATGCAGCCGGTCCACGCCATTGCCATAACTTCGAGGTGCATGCTGTTCCCGCTGAGCCTGTTGGGGATTCGCAATGACCGATCCTCTCGCCAAAGGGGCGATCACCTCAATCGGATGAATGCTGCGGCCGGATTGTGAAAAGGCGCGGCCCCGGTCACACGCAGCCAGATGGTCACACTTCCAAGCAGTGCCAACACGACGCACAGCCACACCGCGCCACGCTGCCGTGCCCGATTCCAGGAAAAGGAATCACCTGCCCAGTGTCCCCGGGGCAGAAGGAGCGGTACGTGCCGCGCGTATGCCGCGTGCGTCTCACCGTAATGCTCACGCAGCCGGATCTCCTCCCAGACGATCGTGAGGGTGTAGAACAGGGCGAAGTAGGAACAGGCAACAGCCCAGTAAAGCCCGTCTTCGAGCAGGCAACAGAAGCCGAAGACGATCAGCATCGATCCGAGATAGAGCGGGTGCCGGCAAAGCGAGTAGACTCCCTTGGTGGCCAGAAGCTGCTTCTTGTGAAGGATTCCCAGCGCCCCGACCCGAAGAAGCGTTCCGAGCACGATGAGGGCGCACCCGGCGATGATGAACAGTGTCTCCGCCGGGAAGCCCGCCGGCCGAAGACCTCGCGTCAGCGCCAGGGCTGCACAGAAAGCGCCGACCACGAAAGCGACCCCGGTCCGCATCCGCTTGGCGACGACGAACACGGCCAGCAGTCGCCGGCGCCTGAGTAGTGAGGCATACCATGCTGGCAAAGCACTCTTATTCGTCTCGTCGCTCACGACGCACCTCCATCCATTGATCGCGATGGTGTGTCCACACCGGGGAACGACGCTGTTCCCTGCTCCCGTCCATGATCGAGGAGGAAAGTGTGGTATTCGCGTATGTGTGTGACCAGGTTTTCGTTGTTCTCAATCGACCAGCCCCAGCGCCGGCCTTCCGCAATGGCCTTCTTCGGTGTCCATCCGCCATGTTTCATCCGGTACGCGGCCAGCACCGCGCCGGTCCGATTGACACCCGCCGAACAATGAAACAGGATCGGGCGGTTCTCAGGAGCCGCGAGGATCTCAACCGCCCTGCTCAGATCGACGAAATTACCTGCTCCGTCACCCGGCATACCCACCTGATCTCTGTGAACCCCCAGTTCCTGGCAGACGCGCGATTCCATGCGGTCCGATTCGGACTCGGCCAGGGGTTGCAGGAGGCTGAGGACGGTCTTGATCCGGTATTGCTTGATGATGCTGCGCAGCTGCGGCTCAGTCAGTTGACCAGAACGATACAGTTGGCCGGGTTCGACCTCGGCGAACCGCGTCGGACCGTGCTTTGCCCACCAGATCCAGCCCGCCAAGACCAGCAGAACGGATGTGCCGATCAGGAGCAGGACGATGTTGCGATGCCCCGCACGCCAGCGATGAGGTGCCTGATCGGCCAGGTCCGACTGTGGCAGGGACGGTCCTGTGGTCATCTCGTGTGCTTCAAGCGTGCTTCGCATGTCAGCCCTCTCCGGCCTCGGTTGGGCCGGTTGGGCGACCCTCTTCGTTGCGCGCGCACTCGAACCGGCCGAACCGCAAGGCGAGCGTCGGGAGGATCAGCAGGTTCAGCAGGGTCGAGGTCACCAGGCCTCCGAGGATGACAATGGCCATGGGCCCTTCGATTTCCCGCCCGATCTCGCCGCTGCCCATCGCGATCGGCAGAAGCCCGAGCCCGGTCACCAGTGCGGTCATGAGCACCGGCATCAGTCGCTCCGAAGCCCCACGAATCGCCGCGCCGAGCCCCCAGGTCATGCCCTCCACAGCGACCAGGTGCTCGTAGTGCGAGATCATCATGACGGAGTTGCGCATGGTGATGCCGAACAGGGTCACAAAGCCGACCAGGGAGCCGATCGAGAGCGTCCTGTCGGTCAGAAAGACAGCGAGCACACCACCGACGAACGCGAATGGCAGGTTCACCAGCACGAGCATGAGATTCTGCCACTGGCGAAAGACGTGAGCCAGCAGCAGGACAATGCCCAGTCCGGCCAGCCCCGCGCGCAGAAGCAGCTCTTTCTCAGCGGCCGAGCGCTGCTCCGCCACACCGCCGAATACCGTGTACATGCCCGCCGGCAACTGCGCCCGGGCGACTCTCTGCTTGAGTTCCTGGACGAATCCGCTGAGATCTCGGCCCTGGACGTTGCAGGTGACCGCCTGTCGTCTTCGTGCCCCATCGTGCAGGATCATGTAGCGGCCGGTGCGGGGAAACAGGTCGGCCAGTTCCGACGAACGGACAGTGGTGCCGCCAGCGTTGCGGATCAGGAGTGACCCCAGGTTCTCGGGCTGATCGCGCAGGGATTCAGGCATGATCACCGTCACGTCGGAAACCCGACTGCCTTCGTAGACCTGGGCGACCGTCGTGCCTTGATACGCGGTCTGGATGGCGTCGAGCACCTCGACCGGTCTGAATCCATATTGGCGCAGCCGCTCGGGCCGCAGCCGCGCGACCATCTCGGGCGCCCCCGGCGGCGAAGCCACCCGCACATCGGTTGCCCACGGCGTGGCGGAGACGATGCCCGCGATTTCCTGGGCCTTGTTGTCCAACGTGTCGAGATCGTCACCATAGAGATTGACCACCACGTTGGCGGTTTCACCGGTGATGGTCTCGCTGATGCGGTCACCGAGGAAGGTCAGCACCTCGGTGCTGAGCCCCGGGTAGCCGTCGAGCAGGTCACGAATCTGCTGCTGGGCGTCGGCCTGGGCCTCGCCGGGCACGTCAGGCTCGAGCTCCACGTGAAACTCCGCCCGATGCGGGCCCCAGGGATCCTCGCCCAGTTCGGCCCGGCCGGCCTGCTCTTCGGCGGTCGCGATCACGGGTTTGCCGTCGATGGTGACGTTCTCGAGCAGGTCGGTGGTCACATGACGGCCCAGTCGCATCATCTCGGGCAACGAGGTTCCCGGGATGGCTGAGACCTGGATGACAAAATGCCCTTCACGAAACTCGGGCAGAAACTCCTCGCCGAAGCCGCCCACCAGTCCGAAGGTCAGAATGACCAGGGCGAGGGCGAAGCCGATGACGCTTCGGGGGCGATCGGCAATACCGCCCAGCGCACGATGGTAGGCTGCCTTGAGGGCCCGAACGAAAAAGGGTTCTCGCGAATGACGAGCGACCCTGGGAAGCAGAACCAGCGACAGTGCCGGCGTCACCGTCAGGGCCACCAGCAGCGAGGCCAGAATGGCCAGAATGTAGGCCACGCCCAGCGGAGCGAACATGCGGCCTTGAAGGCCCGACATGGTCAGCACCGGCACGAACATCAGCACCACCACGAAGGTCGCGTAGACAACCGCGCCGCGCACTTCGAGTGAGGCATCGAGGACGACGCGGAAGGCGGACCGGGGGTGGCCCAATACCGTGTTTTCCTTGAGACGGCGGAAGATGTTCTCCACGTCGATGATGGCGTCATCCACCACCTCGCCGATGGCGATCGCCAAACCACCCAGGGTGATCGTATTGAGCGTCGCGCCGAACCAGTCCAGGACGACAATGGCCATCAGGAGCGACAGGGGAATCGCGGTGATCGAGATGAACGCCGTCCGCAGGTTGAAGAGAAACAGGAAGAGGATGGCCGCGACCAGGACCGCACCGATCAACAGCGATCGCTTCATGTGGAACAGGGCGTTCTCGATGAACGTCGCGGGCCGGTGCATGCGCGGGTAAATGACAATGCCCTGGGCGTCGAACATCGGCTGCATTTCGGCCAGGGCGGCTTCGACTGACTCGGTCACCGCCATGGTGTTTGAACCGTACTGGCTGAGCAGCTTCACCAGGACCCCGGGCTTCCCCATGATCAGGGCA
>CAYVVX010000130.1:0-7389 GCA_964455315.1 uncultured Planctomycetales bacterium
CGCAGCAGCTCGAGCTCGACGCCGCACTCACCTTCAGCGACCGCGAGCAGTTGCTCATCCCCCGCGACGACAAGGTGGCGTCCCGCTTCGAAGACGGGCGCTGGGGATTTCTCAAGGGGCGTATCCGTCTTTCCGAGCAGCGCTTTGACATCCCGGTGATGATCAGCCGCGACCCGGAGACGCGCTGGACGATCGTCCAGATGGTCGAACCCGGCGCCTGCACCCACATCGCCCCCAACCGGTTCGCCGTGGGGCATAACTTCATCATCGGCGGCTGGGATGTGAAGCCGGGCGAGCGTCGATCGGCGCGGATGCGGATGCTCTTCGGCAGGGATCTCGATGCCAAGGCGATCGAGAAGGCCTACGAGCGGTTCAGGACGCCGCCCGGCGATGGGAACCGGCCCGGCGAGTAATGAGCCGGGGGGAACGATCGGGCCGCCGGCCCGAAATGGCGAATGCGGACCGTTTCCACCCCGCCCCGCCCCCCCCGCCGGCTCCCCGCCGTTGGCGGTTTCACGCCGCGACCGGGGTGTTGCTCCCGCCGGGGGGTTCTGTTATGCTCCCCGATTCGCGTTCTTGCCCGGGAGGGGTCCGCGCAGGCCGGTTGATCCGGGCCGGCCGCGGACGACACAGCCGGGCTGTACTGGCAGTCTGTGGAGCCGATGATGGTCAGAATTCGCCTCAAGAGGATGGGCAGGATCCACCTGCCCGCCTACCGGGTGACGGTGGTGGACGGACGGGCGACCCGCGACGGCAAGTCGCTGGAGGAGGTGGGCTTCTACGCCCCCTGCCACAAGCATCCCGACCAGCGGTTGAGCCTGAACACGGAGCGGATCGCGTACTGGCTGGGCAAGGGTGCCCAGCCCAGCGAAACCGTCGCCGGTCTGCTGCGCCAGCAGGGGATCAAGGCCCAGGGCAGGTGAGGCCTTTGGGGTGCGGATCGACGTCCTGACGCTGTTTCCCGACGCCCTGGAACCCATGTTCCAGTCCAGCATCGTGGGCCGGGCGCGGGCGGCGGGCGTAGTGACGATCCATTGCACCAACATTCGCGATTTCGCCACCGACCGGCACCACAGCGTGGACGACCGCCCCTTCGGCGGCGGGCCGGGAATGGTGATGACGTGCGGGCCGCTGTTCGACGCGGTGGAAGCGGTCGAATCCGCGGACCCGGTGTCGCCGCAACGCGTGCTGCTGACGCCGCAGGGAACACCGCTGACCCAGGCGCTGGTCGGCGAACTGGCGGGCCGGCGGCGGCTGCTGGTCATCTGCGGCCACTACGAGGGCTTCGACGAACGGATTCGCGAGGGGCTCAAGCCGCTTGAGGTGTCCATCGGCGACTACGTGCTCTCCGGCGGTGAGCCGGCGGCACTGGTACTGGTGGATGCGATCGTCCGGCTCCTGCCCGGAGCCCTGGGCGACGAGACCTCGCCGCACGAGGAATCCTTCTCGGCGGGGCTGCTGGAGTATCCGCAGTACACCCGCCCGCGCGAGTTCCGGGGCATGGAGGTTCCGGAGGTGCTGCTGTCCGGCGACCACGCCCGCATCGAGCAGTGGCGGCGGCAGCAGGCAGTGGAGCGAACACAACGGCAGCGCCCCGACCTCTGGGAGCGGGTCCGCGAACGATACGAACAGCCATCGACGAAAAGAGCGACGAAGGAGCTTTGAGCCATGATTCACCCGCTGATCCAGGCCGTGGAAGACAATGCCAGGCGCAAGACCGTCCCCGAATTCGAGATCGGTGACACCGTCACCGTGAACGTCCGCATCGTGGAGGGTGACAAGGAGCGCATCCAGCCCTACAACGGCGTGGTCATCGCCCGCCGCGGCAAGGGCATGGGCGAGACTTTCACCGTCCGGCGGATCGTCAACAACGAGGGTGTCGAGCGGGTCTTTCCGCTGCACTCACCCAAGGTCGCCGGCGTCGAGGTGGTCCGCTCCGGTCATGTCCGCCGGGCCAAGCTCTACTACCTCCGCGACCGCATCGGCAAGGCCCGCCGCGTGAAAGATCGCAAGCGCGTGGTCAAGAAAGAAGCCGCCGCCGCCAAGGCCTGACCGCCTCAGTCGTGCGATGGATGGGCCGTGGCGCGTTGATGCCGTGAATCGCTCTTTCCGGAGGAATGCCGGATGGACGATATCGCCCAGCTTGGTCGAGATGGCGAGCGAACTGCCGAACGGTTCCTGCGCCGGCTCCGCTACCGCACCGTGGTCCGCAACTACCTCTGCCCGGCCGGGGAAATCGACCTGGTCATGCTCGACCGCGACGTGATCGTCTTCGTCGAGGTCAAGACCCGCTCCAGCCGCGAACATGCCGATCCGCAGGACGCGGTCAATCCCGTCAAGCAGCGCCAGATCGCCCGCGCCGCCCGCTACTTCCTCCAGCAGACCCGCTCGCTGGAGCGCACCTGGCGGTTCGATGTCATCGCGATCAGCCTGTCTCCCGAAGGCCGGATGCAGATCGAACATTTTCCGGAGGCATTCGCACCCACATCATGACCGCTGCCCTGGACCTCTTCGATACCCACTGTCACCTGACTTCACAGGAACTGGTCCCGGTACAGCAGAGGGTCATCGAGGACGCCTTCGCTGCGGGCGTGAATCGGATGATTACGGTCGCCGTTCGGCCGCAGGAGGCTCGGCAGGCCCTGGCACTGCACGGGCAACACCCCGGCATTCATGTGGCGGTCGGCGTTCATCCGCACGAGGCCGGGCGCATCGACGCGCAGGAATTGCGCGAACTCGACGGGCTGTGGCGTGAGCGGGGGGTGGTCGCCGCGGGCGAGATGGGGCTCGACTATCATTATAATTTCAGCCCGCGCGAAGCGCAGCAGGATGTATTCCATCGGCAGCTTGACCTGGTGGCCCCGACTTCACTTCCACTGATTATTCATTGCCGCGAAGCTCACGCGGACGTGGTTCAGATACTTCGCCGGAATGGCTACGTCGGACGCAAGGTGGTTTTTCACTGCTTCAGCGGCACCCGGCAGGAGGCTGCGGAAATCCGTTCCTGCGGGTGGCGAACTTCCTTCACCGGAATCATCACCTTCAAGAACGCGGACGAGATCCGCCAGGCCATGCTGGAGACACCGCTCGACGAGCTGATGTTCGAAACTGACGCCCCCTACCTCTCGCCGGAACCGGTGCGGCGCATGCGTCCGAACGAGCCGAAGAACGTGCATCACACTGTGGCACACGCGGGCATGCTGCGCGGGATGGATGCTGCCACACTCGCGGCACTGACCACCACCAATGCCTGCCGGTTCTTCCGGGTCGCATGAGCTGACTCGATTGATCGCCCGTTAAATCGATTAAAACTCGTGTGGTCGGTTCGGTCTGCGCATAAAAACGCCCGCGCTTTAGGGGAGGTTAGAGTCGCGGAGAGCGCGGGCGAAAGGGAATGGCTTTTTCGTGTCGTCCTGGGGTCGAGTACTCCGGGTTCCGGCCTTCTCTCAAGACGTGCCGCCATCACCGGTTTGCCGGCAACAGCACCGTTCCTTCATCCGAACCGGCGATTGATCGCGGCCCAGCCGCAGAGATCCCCGACCGCCGATAAGTGTCTGAACGCTGATACAACTATACTCATAGATGCTGAACGCGTCAAGTTGTTTACAGAAAAAATCTCTTTGGCAGGCACCATTTCTTCCGGCCCTGACAATCCGTCCGGACGGATTACCGACGCCGAATCCCTGATACTACGTGATCTCAAACCCGAGGCTTTCATACGAGCCATGCTGAGGCATGTCGCGTGCCGAAGAAACTTTGGTGTGGCAGATACCCGTTTTCGAGGCTGATCGGCGTTCCGCCCACAATTTTGTTACCGCGAATGTGCCTGAGTTGCGGGCTTGGCTGAGCACATTGCCTCTCGATGCGTCAAGGGAGCCTCCCGGTGTTGTGGACGCAACCGGCCCACCGTATCGAAGCCTTTCCCGGCCAGGTTCTGTTCGCTTTCGTTTACCTTGAACTGGCACTCCAGACCCCGGTACGATGGCCTCCAGCGGAGTTCACCTCTGGCTGAGAGGCCCGGCGTGCGATCAAACTGCTTGAACCACGGGCACCGCGCGTTGGTCGTGGCGTGTCTGGCTTGCCTGTTGAACCTGGTGACGAGCCCGGATCAGGCCGTGGCTCAGGAGTCGCTCCGCACACGCCGTAATTTCATTGGTATGCACAATCTCAAGGACGGCGGGCCGCAGTTCCAGATCGGCATGGACTGGACCAGCCATCTTTCCGGCAGCACCGGATTCGTCTTCGACTGGGTGGCCGACATCGGCCCGTGGATCGAATCCGCCTTCCAGCGCAACCTGATCCCCTGCATCCGTGTCCAGGAGTGCAACGGCGGCTGCACGCCCAGCGCGGGCTACGCCGGGCAGGTCGCCTCGACCGTCTGCAACTACAAGCTCTCCCATCCACAGGACGCCGACCGGCTGGTCTACCTGCAGCTCTGGAACGAGCCCGGCGAGCCGCGCGACTTCGTGCCCGTGCCGGTCTACGCCGACTACCTGGTCGCCGCTCATAATCTCATCAAGCAGGTCGAGGCGTCATCCAGGCCGACGCGGCCTGCACCGGCGCCCGCCTCGACGAAGACCTCGACGTGGATAACCAGGATGTAGCCATCTTCATCGGCTGCCTCGGCGGCGCCGGCGTCGAGGCGGACATTCACTGCGCGGACTGATACGCGGGGTCGAAGACGGGGGTGAACCGCAGAGGCGCTGAGAACACAAAGAGGAGGTTCAAGGAACCCATAGGAGACGGTGCGGGCGCTGCCCGCTTCCGGCGGAGACCCGGCAGCGGTGCATGCCGTCCCGATTCACTCCGGCACGTCGGCGACGCCCTGCTGCCAGGTGATGGCCGGCTCGAAGCCAAGCACGCGGCGGGCCCGGTCGGTGCGAACCAGCGGTGTGGTGGCACCCGGCGATTCACCGTGCCACGGCACAGTCGGGCTGAATCGCCGCAGATGCTCCACGGTGGACACGCTCAACGCGGCCGTGGCGGCGTGAACGAAAAGCACCTCGTGGGTCAGATCCTTGCGAAGCATGGCCAGCTCGATGGCGGTCACGGCGTCCCGGTTGTCGAGGTAGTCGCCCATCACCAGTTGCGGCGGGTCGCGGCGCAGCCGTTCGGCGAACCAGGCATCGGTGCGGACATTGGTCAGCAGCGGAAACCGGAAGCAGACCGTGGTCATGCCGGAGAGCCGGGTGACCGTCTCGGCGCTGATCTCGTTGAGCCGCTTGGACAGGTCGTAGGTGTGCCGGGGACGGCAGGGGTAGGCCTCGTCCAGCGGCAGGTACGCCAGCCCATGACCGGTGAACCCGTCGGGCAGACCGATAGCGCATATGCTGCTGGCCAGAATCGTGGTGCGGGCGCCGGCCCGGGCCGCGGCGTCGAGAACGTTGAACGCCCCCTGCACATTCACCGCGTGCAGATCGGTCTGGGGTATGTGACCGGCCCGCCCGGAGATGGCCCCGAGATGGACGACCACTTCCGCACCGGCGGCGAGTGCCGCCATGCGATCCGCGTCGCGCAGGTCGGCCTGCTCGTAGACCACCTCCGGCGGCAGATGCTCCGGCCGTTCGCCGCAGTCGGTGGCGACGACGTCATGCGCAGGCGCGAACGCCGGCAGCAGCACCCGCGCCAGTCGACCCGCGCCACCGGTGACCAGGATCTTCACGCTTCACTCCCCGGCGAGCCCGATGAACGCGTCGTCAAAATATGCCAACCCTCCCGAACCCTTCGCGTAGAGCCCCAGCGACAGCCGCAGCGCTCCCTCGGGAGCGACATCTTCGACGGCCACCCAGACCCAGCCGCCGCTGCGGGCCTTCACCCGGGTCTCGGGTTCGGTGCGCTGCACTACGCCGCCGCCGTTGTCCGTGAAGTCAGCACAGATCCACGCCGCCCCGCCCTCCGGCAGCATGGTCCTGATCCACATGCCGGCCGTGTAGCGCTTGCCGGCCGTGATGGTGCCGTAGTGGGTGATCTGGCGGATGTACGTGCCCGACTCGGAGCCCTGCAGTACCTGGCAGCGCTGGCCGGTGTGGGCCATGCGGTCGGAGATGGTGGCCTGGGATTCGTCGAACAGGCTGGGATCGGGCGGCTCAAAACCCAGTGCCACCCCGGTCTTGCCACCGCCGCCGCCGCCGGCCTCGATGCTGGGGTTGCCGGCCAGGTTTTCCGTGGCGGGAGCCTCCCTGCGGCCGAGCATGAAATTGCGCCGGTTGGCCTTGCCGGCGACGATGGCGAGATCATCCGCCTTGTAGAGGCAGCGCCCATCCAGCGTCGCGGCGATGGCGTACCTGGCTGGGATGATATCCTTGAAGGTGTAGCGACCGGTGCGGTCGGTGGTTGTCTCATGATCGCCGGGAGATAGACGGATGTTGACTCCTTCCAGCGGCCTGGTGCCGTCGCCGTCGCGGACCACCCCGGTGAGATCGGACCGGCGGGTGGCGACCATCTCCACATCGACCACGGCGTTCTCGCCAATCTTCACCTCCACGGATCGCTCGACGGACTCAAACCCCTCGCGAAGGATCCTGAGCGTGTAGGTGTCCGGCAGCAGCGCTGGCAGGAAGAAGTTGCCCATCGGATCGGACGTGAACCGCCGCGGCCCGCAGGAGACCTGCACGCCTTCCAGCCGGGTACCGACCTCGGCGACGGTCAGCGTGCCGCTGATCGCGCCGGTCGAATCCGTCGGCTTGGCCAGTGCGGCAACCACCAGGTACTGGTAATGCGGTTTGGTCGGCGAGCCGTCCGGGTTGATGCCGCTGTCCGGATAGACCCAGTCGAACCGCTGCCAGCCGGGCGAGCAGAATTCGAACGGGAACACCGCCACCACTTCCTTCCATTTCGGATAGTGGTCGCGGAACAGCCGCATCATGTAGTCCGCCCGGTTGAACTCGTCGATGATCGGCAGCCCCCCCTCGCGCGTGTAGGTGGCGTTGCCCAGGTCGTACCCCGTCTCAGTGATCATCACCTTCACGTCGTCGCGCCCGCGCTTGCGGAGCTGCTCCAGTTCGAGCAGGTAGCTGTCCACGCACAACTCCGCGCCGGCCGGGGCGGTGCCCTCGTGATGGTTGACGTCTGGCGGGCGATTCATGGGGTACGGGTGACAGCTCCACACGTCGAAGGACTTGATGAACTCCGGGTTCGCGTCGCACAGCTTCGCGGCCCAATCCGGGCTGGTGGCCAGGCCGCCGTTGAGCACCCTGATGCGATCGTCACCGATGGCGTGGATCTCCGCCGCGACAGCCACGAAGAAGTCCGCGTATTCCTGATGGTTCGGCTTGCCGGTCCACTCGACGGCCAGGTTGGGCTCGTTCCAGACCTCGATGTACAGCGGGCAGAGATCGGAGCGCGGAATGCCTTCCACCACGCGCTTGAAAGCGGCTGCGATCCCCATGT
>CAYVVX010000130.1:7399-10518 GCA_964455315.1 uncultured Planctomycetales bacterium
TGGCCGGGGCGACCCAGTGGCCGTCCTTCATGTGCCCGGCCAGCCGCAGGAAGGGGATCATCTCCATCTGGTAGCACTTCTGCGTGTATTCGATCCAGCTCTTGTTGGGGCCCTGCGTCTTCGCATCGATGTTCATCAGCAGGGTCTTGGCATAGCCCCAGCGTCCGACCAGATGCCGCGCCCAGCGAAGATGGACTTCGTCCCGGCCCGTTCCGCCGCCGACCAGCAGGTGAGCGCCGTAGAAGTTGTTGGGCAGGTCGTACGCCGATACGCGCTTCGGTGCCGGCTGCGCGGACACGCTCGCCGCCCAGCCGGCGGTCAGGAGCGAAGCAAGGCACAACGAACAGATTCTCATAAGAAGGATCTCCCGGCGGTGTGGATTCGCGGCGGTGTGGCCGGGACGCCCGACGGCAGGTGCGGTCGGAAGACCCGGCGCGACTCGGGGACAAGGTAGCGGCGGAGCCGTCGGCAGGCAACCGGGGGGCGGCCGGCTCAATCCGGGTGCGCGTGACCCAGGCCCGGCTCGCTGAGCACGCCCGTGGCCACGGTTCCGTCACGGATGTCGAACAGCCCGGGGTAGCGCTGCACCCACGCCCGGTTGGCCGCGGGCAGGTACTGCCGGGCATTACCTTCCACCGCCGCGACGGTCGGCACGCGGGCAGCCAGTTCGGCCGACTGCAGGAACGACGCCCCGGGGCAGGTCAGATCCTGCACGGTGATGAACATGCCGAACTCCAGCGCCGCGGCGGCCATCTTCAGCGCCTCGCTGATGCCCTTGCAGGCCTTCAGGGCGATGCCGGAGTAGCCCTGCTCGCGGGCCAGCAGGAGCGACTCGAAGTCGGTCAGCGACTCGTCGATGACCACCGGCTTGATCTTCGCGGCCGCATGGACGCGGTTCTCCGGGTGGGCCTTCAAGTCGCGGTCGGTGGGCTGCTCGATGTATTGCAGGCGGCGGAAGGCGGCGGGCGACGATTCGCGGACCCTGGCGAAGAACGCCAGCAGGTATTCGACGTCGCGGCACCGCTCGTTGAAGTCGGCCGAGTAGACCCACTCCGCGACGCCGCGTTTCTCCTGCTCCGCGGCGACCACGCGCTCGATGTTCGCGATGCGGGTCACGTCCCAGTCGAGGTTGTCGCCGTCGAGCTTGATCTTGAAGTGGGTCAACCCGTCAGCTCCGATCCAGTCGATGAGCGTCTCGGGCAACCCGTCGTTGACCGCTTCCTTCACGTCGCCCGGCGTCAGCGGATCGAGCCCGCCGACCAGGTGATAGAGGGGCATGGACTGGCGCGGTTCGCGCAGCGTGAAGCTGTCGAGGTACTTGCCGCGGAACCGGTCATCGAGATCCGTCGCCAGGTCCGACCCGACCCATTTTTCGCCCAGCGCGTTGTAGGTATTGACCCGGTTGGCGATCCCGAACGCATCCAGCAGCGCCGCGTCGAAGGCGCTGTACACCACCAGGGTGCACAGCTTGGGCATCGCGTGGGCCAGGTT
Organism: uncultured Planctomycetales bacterium; assembly: GCA_964455315.1. Classification (GTDB taxonomy): domain Bacteria; phylum Planctomycetota; class Phycisphaerae; order UBA1845; family PWPN01; genus CAYVVX01. The sequence continues at coordinate 8,891 of CAYVVX010000130.1, forward strand.
CATTTCGGTCGACAGCGACGCCGCAGTCCGCAGGCACTCTTCGAGCAGGTCGCGGAGCAGGTCGACCGGATGGCCGGATTCCGTTGAACCCCTAAAGACCTCCTGAAGCAGTGGGGCCAGCTTCCGCATCGCCTCCAGGCTGCGCTGCGGCGTCTCCAGCCGCGGCGGGAACGACCAGACGTTGCCCAGCGGCATCACCCCCAGCCCGGTGGCCGTGCCGCCGCCGCGCCGCTCGACGGTGATCCGCACGCTGAGGATGTCCAGGTCGCGCATGACGCTGCCGCCGAACTTCAGGGGCGTGCGCATCGGCTCGGGGCGGATCCGGTAAGCCACCTCGCGGATGCGGACATCGCTGTCGCGCCGCCCGGGGCTCATCGCCAGCCCCCCCGGCACCGCCGCCAGCAGCCCGCCGGCCGCCGCCGAGCCCAGCAGCCGCCTGCGGGAAAAGGTGCCAACAGCATCGGGCCGCCTGGCTGCATGGTTCGTCTCCATGTCGTCGTTCCTTGCCGGAGTCGGGACCACATCATGACGCGCATCACATCGCCGCGGGTGGTCGAGCGCCCTTCGCGCCCGGGCGGTCGCGTGCCCCTATACTACCCGATCGCGGTTGCGTGCGCGGGATGACCAGGAGAACCTCCGGCGGACATGCGCAGGATCGTCCATCTTTCTGATCCGCACTTCGGGCGGATTGACGAGCGGCTGTTGCCGCCGCTGACCGGCCTGTGCCACGCCCTGGCACCGCACCTGCTGGTCGTCTCCGGCGACCTGACCCAGCGGGCCCGCAGCGCCCAGTTCGCCGCCGCGCGGGCTTTCCTTGATGCCCTGCCCCACCCGCAGGTGGTGGTGCCTGGCAACCACGACGTGCCCCTGCACAATCCCTTCGCCCGCTTTCTCGGCCCCCTCGATCAGTTCCGCAGGTTTATCAGCGAGGATACCGAGCCCGGCTTCGTCGATGAGGAGATCGCCGTCTTCGGGCTCAACAGCGCCCGCGCGCTGACCATCAAGGGCGGGCGGATCAACCCGCGGCAGGTCGCCCGCCTCCGCGAGCGGCTCGCCGCCGTGCCCGCCGGCGCCACCCGCATCGTCGTGACCCATCACCCCTTCGACCTCCCGCCGGCGCTGCCCCGCGAACAGGTCGTCCGCGGCGCCCGCGGCTTCGTCGAGGCCCTCACCGCCTCCGGCGCCGACCTCATCCTCTCCGGGCACTTCCACATCAGCCACGCCGGGCGCACCACCCAGCGCTACCGCTTCGCCGGCAACACCGCCCTGCTGATCCTGGCCGGCACGGCCACCAGCACCCGCCGCCGCGGGGAGCCCAATTCCTTCAACGTGATCGAGATCGACCGCCCCCGGTTGGCCGTTCGCCGGTTCGCGTGGGACGAGGACACGGCGAACTTCCGCGAATCGCACGTTCAGGGCTTCACCCTGGGCACCCAGGGCTGGATCCCGGAGGCACCCCAAGAACCCCCGAACCGCGGCAGGCCATGTTGACCACCCCACCGGGCCCAACTAGACTGATCCCACGCATGTACCCGGCCACGATCTTGAAAAGGCATGGCGCGGCGTACGGCTCGCTGGAGAGGTGTCCGAGCGGCTTAAGGAGCAGCCTTGGAAAGGCTGTGTACGGC
>CAYVVX010000131.1:0-10490 GCA_964455315.1 uncultured Planctomycetales bacterium
CTGCTGCCGGCGCTGACCGACCTGGGCTCGATCTTCTACCTCCGCCAGGATTTCGCCAAGGCGGAGTCTTACTACAAGCAGGCGCTGGCCCGCGACTCATCCCACCTGCCGGCGTGGCGCGGGCTGCATCTGGCCTGCATCGCGCGGCGGCAGTATCCTCAGTCGCGCGAGGCCCTGCTGAAGATGCTCGCTCTGCAGGGCGAGAACGCGGAGACCTGGCTGGACCTGGGCGACGTGACCTTCCTGCTCGGCGACCCCGACGAAGCCAGGCAGCATTGGGAGCAGGCCGGTCGGTTGCCCCAGGCGGACCCGGTGGTGGTTCGCAAGGCGAAGCAGCGATTGGAGCAGTACACCACGGCGGCGCTGTCACCGCTCACCGACGCCGGCGGGTCGCGCTGAAGCGGACGAGGAAGACGGGAAAGCATGGGCAAGGCCAGAACAGGCGGCGCGAAATCGCCCGCCGGAAAAACATCGGGCGACGGGCCCGCACCGGCCTACGCGGTGTTCGGCAAGGAGCCGTTTCTTCGGCGGCAGGCGGTCGCGGAGATCATCGACCGCGTGCTCGGAGACGCGGACCCCACGCTGGGGCTGTGCGCGTACGACGGCGGCGAGTCGGTCGAGCTGGCCGGCGTGCTGGACGATCTGCGCACGCTTCCGTTCCTGACCCCGCGGCGACTGGTGGTGGTCCGCGACGCGGACAGCTTCATCAGCCAGCATCGCGACAAGCTGGAAGACTACCTGGACAAGCCCAGCCCGACCGGCGTCCTGCTGCTGGAGGGCAAGTCACTGCCGGCCAACACCCGGCTTTACAAGCGGATCAAGGCGGTCGGCGAGGTTGTCGTCTGCGATCCGATCAAGCCGCAGGCGATGGCCGGATGGCTGACTGAGCGGGCACGAAGCGCGTACGGCGTCAAGCTCGATCCGCAGGCCGCGGCGCTGCTCCGCGAACTGGTCGGCGACGAGATGGGACTGCTCGACAGCGAGCTGCTCAAGCTGTCGCTGTACGTCGGCGAGCGCAGGCAGATCGCGGTGGCGGACGTGCATGCCCTCACCGGTCAGAGCCGCGAGGAGCAGATCTGGGGAATCATGAACGCGATCGCTGAGCGCGACGCGGGCAAGGCCCTGTCGCTGTGGGAGAACGTCTGGGAGACCGACCGGGCCGCCCCGGCGCGGGCGGTCGCGGGCCTGGCCTTCAAGGTGCGGCAGATCCTCAACGCGCGGGCGTTGGCCGAGTCGGGAGCTTCGTCGCAGGAGGTCTCACGGGCCCTGATGGTGTGGAACGACCGGGATCGCGACCGGATGCTGCGAGCCTTCCCCGCGCGGCAGACTGAAGACATGCTGACCCGGCTGATGGAGGCGGACCTGGCTTCCAAGAGCGGCGGCGTCAGCGTGCGGACGTCGATCGAGACGATGATCGTGGAGCAGTGCGGGCGGGCGGGACGGTGAGTCTCGTCGGGTGCGTTCGCCGCTGAACCCATGAGCGGCGGGTGCGTGGCAGGGCGGGCCCCGCCCATCGAAACTCTCAATAGAATCTTATGGTACTTTCGTCAGGAGGACGACGTGAACCAGGCATGGATGCTGAAGCGGTGCGGACGGATGATCGGCGTTCCCGTGCGGCGAACGCGGGGCTGGGTGCTCCTGCTGGCGGCGGCGCTGCCCCTGGGCTGCAATCTGGACGACTGGAACTGGTCGCGCTCCCAGGAGAGCGGCTCGTCGCCCGTGGTCAGCACGCCGCAGGCGACGGCCCCGGCGACGCCTGCTCCGCCGGCCGCCGGTGCCCCGGCGGCGGGCGAGGCGCAGCCCGGGCCGGACCCGCTCGATGACAAGGTGGCCGCCTACGTCGCCCGGCTCGAGGCTGCCGGGAGTTCGGCGGCCGCGCCGGGCGTTCCGCCGCCGCCCGGCGTGTCCAGGACCGCACCGCAGCCCGAGGCCGGCTGGTACAACAACCGCAACTCCGCCGCGAACGGTCCCGGCTCGGACCCGTCGGTGCGCGTCGGCACCCCGGCGCCCGCACAGAGCCCCGCGGACTCGGCGCAGATGGCCGGTGCCGGCTCCCCCGCAAACGCTCAGGCCTTCGCATCGCCCGCACCGCCACCGCCGGCTCCGGGCGTGGAACTTCTCGAAGTCCGCCCCGCGCCGGCCAACACCGCAACCAGTCACCGCCTGGCCGCCGCCCAGCCCAATCAGCCCGCCGCCGGCGGCACCGTGACCCCGGCTCCGACGCTGGCCGCGGTGATCGCCGACCTGGAATCGCGCTCCCACAACGGCCCGCGCCCGCTGGACGAGGAACTCAACCTGCGGCTGCTGTACCTGGCCGCGGGGATGGAGGACAAGGCGGCGGCCCGCACCGGCGGCGACCCGGCCCGGGCGGAGCTGATGACGGCGCTGATCAAGACGGTCGCCGCGGGCCGGCGCACGCTGGCCCAGCCGGGATCGATGAGCCCGGACGCGATGACCGCTGTGGAGGATCTTCGCCGGGTGCTGTCCCAGCGGTCCGGCGTGATGATCCCCAAGGTGGCGCTGGTGACCCGGGTGAACAGCTTCGGCGATTACGATGCGGTCTCGCCGCCGCGCTTCGCCGGCGGGCGGCCGATCAGCATGTTCTGCTACACCGAGGTGGCCAACTTCCGCTCGGAACCGGCGTCCGACGGGCGGCTGCGTACGCTGCTGTCCATGAAGGTGGAGGCATTTGACTCCCAGGGGAACGTGATCTGGCAGCAGTCCGAGGCGGGGATCGAGGATCTGACCAGGAGCCCGCGGCGGGATTTCTTCATTCCCTTCCCGGTGACGCTGCCGGCGGGCACCCCGGCGGGCGACTACGTGCTCAAGGTCACCGTCGAGGACACGCTCGGGGCGACCATGGACCAGCAGCGGATCAGCTTCAACATCGGGCGGTGATCAGGCGGCGCTGTTCTGCTTCTACGGGGTTCCTTCAGGGGGGGGAGTTGTACGCCTCCACCATCATCGACATCATCCAGGGTCTGCTTCAGATCGTGTTGTCGGTCCCGCTGCTGCCCTTCATCCTGGCCCGCACCGGAGGGATGAGCGGATTGCACCAGATGGTGGCGGAGAGCAAGTTCGACTACACGCTGCCCGGCGAGATGAGGACGCCTTCGGCCGCCTGGTCACCACGCTGCCGCCGCCGGTACTGCGCGGGCTCATGCTCGCGGCCATCCTGGCATCGGTCATGTCGACGTGCAGCGCCCTGATGCTGACCGGCTCGGCACTGGCCACCGGGAACCTCTACGCCAAGCTGGTCCCGCGGCAATCCGAGCGGCATTACCTCAAGGTGGGGCGGATCGCGTCAGGCGGCGTGGTGGTGGTGGCGACGATGATGGCGCTGTTCCACCTCCAGAATGTGCTCGACGGGCTCAAGATGATCTGGACCGTGTACGCCCTGATGGGGCTGGCGTGGTGGGCGGGGGTGCTCTGGCCGCGGGCGACGACGGCGGCGGCATGGGTCAGCACGCTGACCACGGTGAGCGCCTATCTCGCCACGCGGGTGTACAACGCCTATCCGCATTTGCGGGCGGGCGGGCCGACTCTGCTGTATCAGCAGCAGATCCCCATCTACCTGGGCTGCGGCCTGATCGCGTTGATCGTGACCAGCTACCTGACCGTGCACAAAGACCCCGGCCGGGTACGCCGCTTCTACCGCAAGATGCGCACGCCGACGACGCAACCCAGCGAATTCGATGCCGAGGATGGATGCCGCGGGGCGTGCAAACGCCGACCTTCCCGGCGAGAGCCCCGGTCAGCCAAAAAGAGAGCGGCCGTCTCCGCGAGGAAACGGCCGCTTCGCGGTCATGGGTTCACGCCCGGCGATCGGTCGCTGATCGTTCAGCCGCCGGCGCTCTCGCCGCCTTCATCCTTGAACTGGGGCAGCTTGGCGACGAACTTCTCGGGCTCGGCGTTGAACTTCTCGATGCACTTGTCACAGCAGAAGTAGACGGTCTTGCCCTTGTAGAGGGTGGAGACCTCCTTGTCGATGTCCTCGCCGCCCACCGGGCACTTGGTGTTGGCGGCGAGTTCGACGGCGGGCTTGTCGGCGGCGGCGGCGGGCTTGTCGGCGGCGGCATCGCCGTCGCCGTTCTCGGCCGGAGCCGGGGTGGTTGGGGTCGCCTCTTCCTTCTTCTCGCATCCGGCAACAGCCAGCCCGAGGAAGGACATCATGGTCAGGGACAGGAACAGTCTGCGGAAGGTCATGGTCTCTCCTTGCCGCGTCCGCGGCGGTTGGAATGGAGTCTCACACACATATCCCGCATCCTCCGCCCATGCTCGGACCGCTGCACGAACGATCCTCCCGCGGCTGGCGGGCCGCGGCGGGGCCTGAAGGATGCACGTTTACTTGGTGTATTCGGTGAGGTAGCCGACGAACGTGCGCCGGTGTTCCTCCTCGTCGCCCAGGATCTGGATGCAGGTGTCCTGGGTCACATAGTCGACGCCGTCGCACAGCTTGATGATCCTGGTGTACTGGTCGATGGCGTGCTGCTCGGCGTCGATGACGCCCTGGATCACGGTGACCACGTCGGTCTGATCGGACGGCGGCTGCATCATCTTCTGGTCCCAGGTCATGGCCAGCGATCCGGGTACCTGCCCGCCCAGCGTCTTGATCCGTTTGCCCAGCGTCTGGGCATGGGTCAGTTCCTCGGTGATGTCGGCGCCCAGCGCCTTCTTGATCTCCTCGGCCCGCACACCGTCCAGGTTGATCGAGTTGGCCATGTAATTCATCACCGTCTCGAGTTCCATGCGGTAGGCGATCTTGAGTTCATCGACGATCTTGCTCTTGTTGTCCGCCAAGTTAGTGATCTCCTTTATCCATGGATGTTGCCATCGAGCTGCATACTCATCGGAGATTATAGGTAGCTCCGCCCGCTTCGGTACCGCGCCTGAAAAACGTGCCGCTGGTGATGGTATCGGCGCCGGCCGGGCGGTGGCCACCCCGAAAACCATCATGAAGCGGCATTCTACCACACAATCGCGGGCGCGGAAAGCGGCTTTGCCGGGCCGGGCGGCGGATCACTCATCGGCCTCACGCAGGGCGGCCTGGAACCGGGCGGCGGTCCCCTCCGATTCCAGCGTGGCCAGCCGTCGCTCGGCATCCAGCGGTTCGAGGCGAACGGTGAGGCGGTCAGGCGGCAGCAGCAGCCCTTCGACCCGGTCGGCCCACTCGATCAGCACCACGCCCTGGGCGCACATCTCGTCGAAGCCGAGCGCTTCCAGATCGCCGGCGCCGCGCAGCCGGTAGGCGTCGATGTGAAACATCCGCAGCGGTGCGCCGCCGGCGCGGGCGGCGTACTCGTTGACCAGCACGAAGGTTGGACTGTTCACCTGGCGCGGGTCGGCGACGCCGGCGCCGGCGGCGATGGACTTGACCAGCGTGGTCTTGCCGGCGCCCAGTGGGCCGATCAGCGCAATCAGATCGCCGCAGCGCAATCGGGCGCCCAGCCGTTCGCCCAGTCGGGCGGTGGCCTCCAGGTTGTCCAGTTCGATGACGCTTACGTCCAATGTTGGTATCCTCGCGGCTCGATCACCCGCTGGTCGCCGTCGCCGCCGCGCATCAGGATGCGGGCCGACGTGCCGTGTCGTTCGATCATCCGCCCGACCGGCAGCAGGTTCAACTCCGGCGCGGGCAGCCAGCCACTCTCGGCGGCGATGAGCAGCTCGAAGTCTTCGCCATCGTTGAGGGCGTGATCCAGCGGCGGCCGGCCGTCGTCGGCCGACATCCAGCGGGCATCGTCGCTGATCGTCGCCTCCACGCCCGGCCCGTCCAGCTCCGCATCGACGCCCGAGGCGGCGCACATCCGATGCATATCCATGGACAGTCCGTCGGACACATCCATCAGCGCGTGCACCGCCGGTTCATCGACCAGCCGCTCGGACAGCGCCAGCCGGGGCGTGAAGCTCAGATGTTTGCCGCGCAGGCTGCCGCCGAGGGGGCCGCTGACGAAAAGGCTGTCGCCGGGCCCGGCGGTCGAGCGCAGGATCGGACCGCGGGCGGCGAACGGCTCGGCCAGCACGGCCACGTCAATCACCAGCTTTGACTTCCACGCGGTGGTGTCACCGCCGACGATGGGGCAGCCGAACGGCCCGGCCGCGGAGGCCATCCCCTCGTAGAGGCGCTGCACGTGTTCGAGGGTCATCGCCACGGGCAGGGCCAGGCTCACCGTGGCCGCGAGCGGGCGGCAGCCCATCCCGGCGCAGTCGCTGAGCGAGCAGTTGATCGCCTTGCGGCCGATGGCCTCGAGACTGTGGGCGGCGGTGTCGAAATGGACCCCGTCCAGGAGCATGTCGGCGGTGATGGCGACCGCTTCGCCGCGCACGCGGAGCATGGCCATGTCGTCGCCGATGCCGACCGGCACGCGATCCGGCGGTGCTGGAAAGCGCTGGCGGAGCCAGTCGATCAGAGCGTTTTCGCCGCGGGACATGAATAGGCTCTCAGCGATCAGCCGTCAGCTATCAGCCGGAGGCGTGCGCATGGCTGAGAGCTGACGGCAGACAGCTTGCAGCCATGGTGTCTCATTTGCTGCTCAACGCCTCGCGCCAATACGCCACCTGTTGCCGCGTCGACTCCGGGCCGGCGTTGCCCGCGCTGCGGTAGCGGCGGATCACGTTGGACGCGCCCAGGTAGTCGTACACATCCGCCTCGATCTTCGGGCAGGCCGTCTTGAGTGACGCTTCGTCCAGCTCGGCCAGTTCCTGCCCCTTCTTCTCGCACTCGGCGACCAGCCGGCCGACGATCTGGTGGGCCTCGCGGAAGGGCACCGACTTACCCACCAGGTACTCGGCCAGGATGGTGGCGTCGAGGAAGCCGCGCTGGGTGGCGGCGGCCAGGCGGTCGATGCGGAAGCGCGTGTTGCGAACCACCTCGGCGCCGATCTCGAGGCATGCCGCCAGCGTGTCGTGGGCCGCGAAGAGATGAATCTTGTCCTCCTGCAGGTCGCGGTTGTAGGCCTGGGGCAGCCCCTTGGTCAGGGTCAGCATCCCGGTCAGCGCCCCGTGGATGCGCCCGACCTTGCCGCGGATCAGCTCGCAGACGTCGGGGTTCTTCTTCTGGGGCATGATCGACGAGCCGGTACAGAAGGCGTCGGCGATGTCGATGAATCCGAACTCGTGCGAGGCGAACAGGATCCAGTCCTCGGCCAGCCGCGAGAGATGCACCGCGGACAGCGCCGCGGCCGCCAGGAACTCGACGATGAAGTCGCGGTCGCCGGTGGCGTCGATGGAGTTGCGGGTGATGTCGGGGAAGCCGAGCAGCCGGGCGACGGCGTGGCGGTCGATGGGCAGGGTCGATCCGGCCAGGGCCCCCGAGCCGAGCGGGCAGAGGTTGACCCGCCTGCGGGCGTCCAGGAATCGCTCGCGATCGCGCTGGAACTGCTCGACGTAGGCCAGCAGGTAGGCGCCCGCGGAAATCGGCTGGGCCCGCTGCAGGTGGGTGTAGGAGGGCATGACCGCGTCGGCGTACCTCTCGGCACCGTCCACCAGGGCCCGTTGCATCCCCTCCAGCAGGGGCACGATGTCCAGGTCAATCGCGTCGCGGGTATACAGCCGCAGGTCCAGCGCCACCTGGTCGTTCCGCGAACGGGCGGTATGCAGCCGCTTGCCCGGCTCGCCGATCCGGGCGGTCAGGGCCGCCTCCAGGGCCATGTGGATGTCCTCGCAGGAGGCGTCCCAGGCGAACCTGTCCTCGGCGATCTCGGCCGCGATCTCGTGCAGCCCGCGGTCGATAGCCTGGCAGTCGGCCTTGCTGATCAGCCCCACCTCGGCGAGCATCCTGGCGTGGGCGACGCTGCCGGCGATGTCGTACTTCCACAGGCGCCGGTCGAAGGACAGGCTCTCCACGAAGCGGTCGGTCAGGCTGTGGGCGACCTGCGAAAAGCGGGCCTGCCAGCTCTTCTGCGTTTCCTGGCTCATGCGATCCTCGCGGGGTGTATCTGAAACGGCTGGATCGTAGACCATCGGCCGGGAAGGGGTCAAACGGGAAAGCGGCGGCGGAGCTTTCGCCGGAAACCACCGCCTCCGCGCATTCCGACCCGACGGCCGCCGCAGGCTGGAGCTATAATAGTGCGCATGACCATGTTGCGCGGACATCAGACCGCCCGCCGGCTCCCGGGGTTCCACCGCCCGAGCGTCATTGCCTCTCGATGGACACTGCCCGCATGTCCCCTGTTGAATCTCGCCCTGGTCCTGCTGGCCGTGTCGCCGGCGGCGGCTCAATCGCCGGCCGCGTCGTCCGCTCCGGCCAGGGATGCCACCGCAAGCTCCCCGGCCGCGGATACCCCCTCGCCGGAGGAGAAGAATCTTCTGCGCATGGTCGGCGATGGCGCCATCCTGCTGCGCACGCCTCATTTCATCGTCGCACATAACTCCGAGGCCAAGGTGGTCGGCGAGCTGCTCGACCGGCTCGAGCACACCTATCACAGCATCTACCGGTTCTGTGAGGCGACCGACATCCCGAGCACACAGAGCGAGCAGCCGCTGGAGGTTCTCTTCTTCGAGCAGCGGCAGGCTTACGACCGATACTGCGTGGGCATCCGGTTTCCGCCCGCGGGCACGTACGGCGTGTACTACGAGCCGACCAACCGTTCGGCGTTCTTCAATGTCGCGACCGATCCGCAGGTGATCACCCTCGGGCACGGCATCGTCATCGCCCAGCGCGGCATCAACGAGCTGGCCAGGATGTCCGGCCAGATGCAGGATCTGCGCACGCCGGTGCGGATCACCTGGGCGGACGGGAGCCAGGAGGTGCTGACCGCGGCGCAGCTCGGCCGGCGAATCGGCAATGCGCGGAGCGAACTTCGGGCCCTGGAGAGCCGGCGCAGGGCCTACATCGACAACATCAACCAGACCGTGGTCCAGCACGAGATCGCCCACCAGACGCTGTTCAATGCCGGCGTGCACATCCGCGGAGTCCAGAACCCCAAGTGGCTGGTGGAAGGGCTGGCCTGCATGTTCGAGACGCCGCCGTCGTCGAAGGGCATCGGCATCGGGGCGCTCAACCAGATGCGCCTTGATGATTTCCGCAAGGCGGTCGGCGGCGAAGAGTCGCGGCGGCTGGCCGCTGACGACCTGCTCACGGCGATCAGCGACGGTCGGATGATCGATCCGCTCCGCCTGGTGTCGGACTCCGATGTGTTCGTGCAGAACGGCGAGGCGGCGGCAACCTGCTACGCGCTCACCTGGGCCCTGACCCACTACCTGAGCCGCACCCAGCGGGGGAAGCTCGGCGCGTTCATCCGCGAACTGCGCGCCCGCGAACCGGGGCAGGCCTTCACGGACACCGAGGAGCTCGAGCTGTTCGAGAAGCACTTCGGCACCATCGACGAAACCTGGCTGCGCCGCTTCGGCGGGTACATCCTGCGCATCCCCTTCGGCCGTGTCGGCGGGCGGATGTAAGCCGGCGCCGCGGGCCATTCCCATCTTCCGCGCTGCCGGTGCGCGTGTACCGCCCGTGAAGGTTCGGCTATAATCCCGCCGGTCCGGGCGGTTTGCGATTGCGGGCGTTCGGACCCGCCGCCGCATTGCAGGCACCGGTTCACCCCCGGTGCCGGGAGTGTCGACATGAGACGTTTCGGCTTTGTCCGTGGGCTGCTCGCGATGCTGCTTTCCGGGGCCATGCTCACCTCGCAGGGGTGCGGCCCGCTGATCAAGGAGTCCGTGCGCGACGGCCTGCTCACCTGGGTCACCGGGAGCGTGGCCAGTTCGCTCAATGACTCGGCCATCAACAACCTGCTGCTGAACCTGTTCACCGGCGGCTTTACCGGCGGATTGGGCAATAACAACCGCCTCTGATCGGGGCCTGTGATCGGTTTCGACGGCCGCCTGACGACCGGCCCTGCTGACGCCGTAAACGCGGTTCCGCGGCCACGCTGCTTGACCATTCCCGGCCCGGGGCACTAATCTCGTGTCCATCGGGCATCGGATTCAATACAGGCTTGCACGCCGGCTCCCGGGCCGGCGCCGATATCAAGGAGCAGTCATCATGGGTCGACAGACCACCCTCAAGGGCAAACCGCTCGATCTCGCCGGACCGGAAATCAAGGCGGGCGACAAGGCCCCCGACGCCAGGCTGAAGAAGAGCCTGGTGGACAACTTCAGCATCTCCGAGGGCAACGGGAAGGTGCGGCTGATCAGCGTGGTTCCCTCGCTGGACACCCCGGTGTGCGCGGACCAGACCCGCCGCTTCAATCTCGAGGCCGCCAAGCTGACCAACGTGAGTTTCTGGACGGTGAGCATGGATCTGCCCACGGCCCAGAAGCGCTTCTGCAGCACCGAGGGGATCGACGCCGAGCGGCTGATGATGCTCAGCGATCACATGGAGGGAGCCTTCGGCAAGGCCTGGGGCACCCTGATCCCGGACCTGCGGATCGAGTGCCGGGCGCTGTTCGTGGTCGACAAGGACGGCGTGGTCAAACACGCCGAATATGTCAAGGAGGTCGCCGAGCACCCCAACTACGACGCGGCTCTGGCGGCGCTGAAGTCGCTGAGCT
>CAYVVX010000132.1:0-5648 GCA_964455315.1 uncultured Planctomycetales bacterium
GACGCCGCAGTTCGTCGGCCAGATCGAGAGCCGGTACGCCACTTACGGGCAGATCCGCGACTTCGACCACGCCAAGGAGGCGGTGGCGCGGTTCGGCGCCGCACAGCGCCTGCCCTACGGCGGGCAGGTCACCGCCAACGTGATCTCCTCCCTGATGCGCGACCTGACCAACCACGTCACCACCGGCGAATCCGGAGCCATCATCCTGGGCGCGGATATTCCCCTGCTCCGCGGCGCCGGCAAGGTCGCCTACGAGTCGCGCTACCAGGCCGAGCGCGACCTGATCTACGCCGTACGCGCGTTCGAGCGGTTCCGCCAGGTGTTGTCCGTCAACATCGCCAGCGACTACTTCAATCTCCAGAGGCTTCGCCAGGGCATCGTCAACGCCCATGACAGCTATCTCGCCTTCGGCGAGGAAGTGGATCGGGCCCGGGCCCTGTTCCGGGCCGGGCGGCTGATTCCCGTCGAAGTGCAGCGCGCCGAACAGGAACAGCTTGGCCTCTACACCAATGTGATCGACTCGATCGAGGCGTACCAGACGGCGTTGGACGCGTTCAAGATCCGCCTGGCCATGTCGCCCGATGCCGCCATCGACGTCGCCTATCCCGAGGGCATCGCCGAGGATATCGGCGATGAGCGCGAGCTGGTCGGAAGGATCGACCGCGGCCTCACCGACGCCCTGATCATGCCCGGCGTCGATGAGGACGCCGCCGTCCGCATTGCCTGGAAGTACCGGCTGGATCTGCTCAACGATCTCGATCGCGTCGACGACAGCGCCCGCGGTGTGAATATCGCCGAGAACAACCTGCTTCCCGACCTGACCGCCAACGGCACGGTGACCATGAACACCGATCCGGGCCATCTCAACACCGCCGGGTACAACACCGAGCGGACCACCTGGCGCGGCGGCGTGACCCTGGATCTCCCCCTCAACCGCCAGGCGGAACGCACCGCCCTCCGCGGGGCGGTCATCGGCAAGGCCCGCGCCGAGCGCGACTACGAGCAGGCCCGCGACACCGTTCGCCTGCAGGTTCGCCGGGCCATGCGGCGGGTTATGCAGGAACAGGCCGCGCTGCAGATCCAGCTCAAGAACCGCGATCTGGCCCTGTCCCGGCGGCGGGCCGCGCGGGCCCTGTTCGACCGGGCCAAGGTCGGCAACCGCGACGTGGTCGAGGCCGAAAATGCCCTGCTGGCGGCCAGGAATCGGCTGGTGGCCAGCCAGACGCGACTTCAGCAGGCCGTGCTGGAGTTTCGAAGGGATACCGGGACGCTGCGCATCGATGAGGACGGGAAATGGACCGTTTCGGTGGCTGAAACGGAGCCGACTGATTAAGATAGGGAGAGTGCGCCCGCGGGCCATGTCCGCTTGAGGTGTACTCGGAGGCTGATCCGTGTCATCCACACCCACCCAGATCCCGCCCGTCGGTTACGCCTCGACGCCGGCGGCTCCGGCTGAAGCCTGGCCCCAGTCGTCGGGTCACCGCCGCCATGCGGGCTCGGCGCGCTGGCTTCGCCTGGGCACGTGGCTGGCGGTGGCCGGGGTGCTCGCCGTGGGTGGATACCTCGGATTGCGCTACCTGGTCACCCCCGCCAGCACCAACACGGTACAGACCTTCACCGTCGTCCCGCGCACCTTCCCGGTGCTGCTCCAGGAGAAGGGTGAACTCGACGCGGCCAACTCCATCGACATCCGCTCGGAAGTCGAGGGCAAGGCCACCATCATCTTCCTGGTCGAAGAGGGGGCTCACGTCAAGGAAGGCGATCTGCTGGTGGAGCTGGCCAGCGACGTCATCGACGAGAACATCCGCGACGCCGACATCAAGGTGACCACCGCCGTGGCGGCCTATGAAGCCGCCGCCAAGGAGGCGGAGATCCTTGAGGATCAGAACGCCAGCGAGATCCGCCAGGCCCAGCTCGCCCTGGAGCTGGCTGAGCTGGCGCTGGAGAAGTACAGCGAAGGCGAGGTCAAGGAACTTCGCCAGGACGCCGAGCTGGCCCTGCAGAAAGCCAAGTCGGTGGTCCAGCGGACCAAGGACAACTTCGAAGACTCCCAGGCCCTTTTCAAGGATGGGTTCATCACCCGCATCGATCTCGAGAACGACCGCTTCAGCGCCTACGAGGCGGAGATCGAGGAAAAGAAGGCCACCCTGGCGTTGGACGTGCTCGAGACCTACACCGTGCCCATGGCCATGCGCGAGAAGACCTCCGACAAGGAAGAGGCCCTGAAGGAACTGGCCCGCGTGAAGAAATCCGCGGCGGCGTCGGAAGCCAAGGCGGCTGCGGATGTCGCCGCCAAGCACAGCGAACTCAAGCTCATGCAGGAGAAGCTCGCCAAGCTTCGCGATCAGAAGTCCAAGACGCGGATCACCGCCCCCGCCGCGGGGCTGGTGGTCTACGCCCGCGACCGCGGCTGGGGCCGCTCGGACACGCAGATCGAGAAGGGCGCCACCGTGATCGAGCGGCAGTCGCTGATCAAGCTGCCGGATACCAGCTCGATGAAGGTGGTGTTGCGGGTGCACGAGGCCAAGACGCCGATGCTCAAGGTGGGCTTGCCGGCCAGTGTCGAGGTGGAAGGGCTCACTGGGAAGCGCTACCGCGGCAAGATCACCAAGATCGCGGTGCTGGCCGACTCGCGTAACCGCTGGCTCAATCCCAATCTCAAGGAGTACGAGACCGAGGTGGTGCTGGATGGGGCCCATCCCGAGCTCAAGCCCGGTACCACCGCCCGCGCGGAAATCCAGGTGGCCAGGCTCAGCGACGTTCTGGCCGTCCCTGTCCAGGCCGTCTATGCCAAGGCGGGCAGGTACTACGTCTTCGTCGATTCCGACGGCGAGGTGGTGCCGCGGGAGATCAAGGTGGGCATGTCCAGCACCGAGTACGCGGAGGTGGTCACCGGGCTCAGCGGCGGGGAGCTGGTCCGCCTGGCGGTTCCGGAGCAATCCGAGTCGCTGCTGCCCAGCGGAACCGAGCCGCGCAAGCGGCGGTCGCAGGAGGGCGAGTCGCCTGCGCCTCCCGCCAACGCGGCGCCTGCCCAAGGCGGTTGAGGACGCCCGCGCATGTCGGCCTTGAGTTCGCCCACCAGCAGCCCCGCACCCGCCTCCGGCAGCACCCCCGTGCTCGCCTTCCTGGATCACCTGGTCAAGATCTACACCAAGCCCGGCACCGACATCGCCGTCCGCGCCCTCCGCGGCATCTCCCTGACCTTCCGGGAGGGCGAATACGTCGCCATTCTCGGGCACAGCGGCTCGGGCAAGAGCACCCTGCTCAACCTGCTCGGCTGCCTGGACCGTCCGACCTCGGGCACCTACATGCTTGGTGACGCCGACGTGTCCCGGCTCGATGATGATGCCCTCTCCGCGATTCGCGGCGAGCGCCTCGGCTTCGTCTTCCAGAACTTCAACCTGATCCCGCAGTTGAACGTGCTGGAGAACATGGAAGTGCCGCTCTTCTACCAGAACGTCCCGGTCGAGATCCGCCGCGCCCGGGCCACCATGCTGCTCGAGAAGGTCGGCCTCGGCGACCGCATGTATCACCGCCCCATGGAGCTCTCCGGCGGGCAGCAGCAGCGGGCCGCCATCGCCCGGGCCCTGATCAACGATCCGCTGCTGATCCTCGCCGACGAGCCCACCGGAAACCTCGACACCGCCACCGGCGAGGTCATCCTGGGGATCTTCGACGAGCTGCATCGCGAGGGTAAGACCATCCTGATGGTCACCCACGAGCATGACGTCGCCGCCCGGTGCGAGCGGGCGGTCACCCTGCGCGACGGCCTGGTCATCAGCGACGAGCGGGTCGGCACGTGAGCGTGAAGAGAACAACGCCCGGCCCGCGGGTATCACCACCCCGCCGAGGGACGATCATGATTCGCCGGACAACCCTGCTCCTGACCGTTTGCCTGTCGCTCGCCTGTGGATCGGCGGCTGTTCCCGCCCGCGGTGCGGAAAAAGCCTCTTCCGGCTTCCGCGCCGGTGTCGCCCGCGTGGTCATCACGCCCCGGGCGCCCATGTGGGCCGCCGGCTACGCCTCACGGACGGTCGAATCCGCCGAGAAGGAACACGACCTCTTCGCCAAGGCCCTGGTGATCGAGGACGTCGACGGCACGCGCCTGGTCATGGTCACCACCGACCTGCTGGGCCTCCCCAAGAACATCGCCGACCCGGTGGCCGCGGAAATCGGTCGCCGCTGGAACCTCCGCCGCGACCAGATCTGCCTGTCCGCATCGCATACCCATTGCGGACCGGTGCTCCGCGATTCCCTGCCCGACATCTACATGATGTTGCCGGAGGATTGGGAGGCGAAGGTCGAGCCCTACTCGCGGGAGCTGGAAAAAAAGCTGGTCGATGTCGTGGCCGCGGCCATGGCCGACCTTTCGCCCGCCACGCTCATGCACGGGCAGGGCCAGGCGACGTTCGCGGTGAACCGCCGCGAGAACTATGAGGCCAGACTGGGCACGCCGGGCCAGGTGCTGATCGGACCGGTCGATCATGCCGTGCCGGTGCTGGCGGTCAAGGACGCCGCCGGCAACCTCAAGGCGGCGTTGTTCGGCTATGCCTGCCACTGCACGACCATGTCCTACGAGAAATGGTCCGGCGACTACGCCGGTTTCGCCCAGATCAACGTCGAAGCGGCCCACCCCGGGCTGACCGCGATGTTCTTCGCTGGCTGCGGCGGCGATGCCAACCCTCTGCCGCGGCGAAAGATCGAGTTGTGCAGGGACTACGGCCGGCAGCTCGCCGATGCCGTCGAAGCTGTGCTCGGTGAGGGCCTGGAGCCGCTGTCGGGCGATCTTCGCTCGGCTTTCGCGATCGTCGATCTGCCCTTCGCGGACGTACCGACCCGCGCCGATCTCGAGCGCCAGCGCGACAGTGATCATCGCTACGAATCCGCCCGGGCCCGCCGCTTCCTGAAGATGCTCGATGACGGCGGTTCGATACCGTCGAGCTATCCCTACCCTGTGCAGGCCTGGCAGCTCGGCGACGGGCCCACGCTGGTGGTTCTCGGCGGCGAGGTGGTCGTGGATTACGATCTGCGTCTCAAGCGCGAGACCCCCGGCGGGCCGCTCTGGGTCATGGCGTACGCCAACGATGTCATGGCCTACATCCCCTCGCGCCGCGTCCTCGCCGAGGGCGGCTACGAGGGGCGCGACTCGATGGCCATCTACGGGCAGCCTTCGGTGTGGGCGCCGGCGGTGGAGGAGCTGGTCATCGGCAAGGCCGGCGAACTGATCGAACGCGTGCGGCGGGAGCGGTGAAAGTGGACCGGCCCCGGCCACCCATTCTGTACTGCGTTCGATCTGAATCTTTGCGTCCCGCGACAATGCTCCGCCGCGGGATGCCGAAAACCATGTTCCAGGCGATGCATACGAACGCCAAAGCCAGGCCAGCGATGCCGGATCTGCCATCTCAAGTCTCAGATCCGCCATCATCTTTGCGTCCTCGGCGTCTCCGCGGTTCCAGTTTCCCAGGGCTGCGGGCAGTACCTGCGCTGTGGATGCTCTCGGCACTGCTGATCGCCCCGGCCGCCCCGGCCCAGTCGCCGGCCACCCGTCCGGCGGTGCCGTTGATCGCCGCCGACGCCTGCGCGGTGGATGCCGCCACGCAGCAACTGATTGACGAAGCCCTGCGGGTGGAGATCGAGGCGGCCGACGG
>CAYVVX010000132.1:5658-10415 GCA_964455315.1 uncultured Planctomycetales bacterium
TCCCCAGGGGCGCCAGGCGACGGTGATGGCGTCCACGGACGTGCTGGTGCGGGCCCTGCGGGCGGCTTTGCCGGATCGCGCCCCGCCGGAAGCCGCGCTGGCGAACCTGCTTCGTGAGCGGCTCGGGCCGGGGCTGACCTCGACCGCGACCTGCCCCGGCGGGCCGGCTTCGCGGGATCAGCCCGTCGGCTGGCGGCATGCCGGCCCGGTGGTGGTTACCCTCGCCCGCCGCGCCGCGGATGAGGATCTTCGCCATCGCCTCATGCAGCGGCTGGAAGCCCTGCGCCGGCCGGCCGGGCAGACCGTCGGGCGGATCGGACGGGAAATCCCGGGTTTCGGCGAGGCCCTGCGTGCCCGGCTGGAGCGGCTGTCCCTGCCGGACGCGCGGCTGGATCCCTGCGGCGTCGCGGTGCAGCGGCTGGTGATGCCGCTTGATGATGCCCGGTCCCTGCTGGCCGGCCTGGCCGCGGAGTTGAACATCGCCGGGGACTTCCGCGGCTGCGTCGATCCCTCCGGCCAGACCATGCTCGAGATTCACGGTTACGGCGTGGCCCCGCCCGCCGACGCGCTGCCCCTGGCCAGGCCGATGCAGCCGACGCGAGCCCGCCCGGACTGGGCCGGCGCGTTCGTCAGCGCCCGGGCCACTGGCCGGCCGCCGGCGGGGGTGACCGACGCGGACAGGCGGAGGGAGCTGGCCATCACCGCCGCCATCGTCGAGGGCATGCGCACGCTGTGGCTGAAGATCGACCAGCTTGAGCTGCCTGATGGAGGCACAGTGGGGGCCCTGGCCGCCGGCGATCCGGCCATCCGCTCCGCCCTGGAAAGCCTGCAGGGCTCGCTGGCGCCGATCTCCGCGCCGCAGGTCGACGCGGACGGAGCGGCCACCGTGGAACTGGGCATCCGGCTGGAAAGCGTGTGGCGAACACTGCAGGGGTTCATCGACAAGCCCGATCGCCGGGGCGGGACTTGAGCAGCCCGGTACCGGGCATCGCAGCGGTCATGCTCACTCACCCCCTGGCAACCATCGAACGCCCTCCGGGCCTGAGGAAGCGACAAGATCCACCGATCGGGTCACAGGTCCGGCGGCGGTTGCGGTATCATCCCGGGCTGTGTGGGGCTGCTCGGGAGTTCGGACGTGATGGAAGTCCATGTGGCTCTGGCGCTGATTCACCGGGACGGGCATTGGCTGGTCAGCCGGCGCGGAGCGGGACGGGTCTTTGCGGGCCTGTGGGAGTTTCCGGGGGGTAAGGTTGAGTCCGGCGAGTCGCCCGCCGATGCCGCCGTGCGCGAAGCCCGCGAGGAGGTCGGTCTCACCGTTCTCGCGCAGAAGACCCTGCCCCGGGTGACCACCCATCACCAGGGGCGATGCGTGGTGCTGCACCCGATCATCTGTACGGTCACGGAGGGGGAGCCGCGGGTGGCGGATGACGCCGTGATCGAGGTGGCCTGGGTGACGCCGGAGAAGTTGTCATGCCTGCCCATGCCGCCGGCCAATGCCGTGATCGTGGCTGCCTGCCGGGAGCCGGCGGAATGATCGGCGCGCGGCCGCGGAGCCCGTGTGCCGGGCGTTCGCCGCACGGGACGATCCGGTCGCGGGCGGATCAGACGCCGAACGCGGCGTTGATCACGTTCTTGACGTAGAGACCGATGACGCCGTTGATCAGCGACTGCGTGCTGGTTGCGGCGACGCCCTTGATCTGATCGAAATTGGGGCAGCCCGGCGCCGCCTGCAGCAGGCAGGCGCTGGTGCCCATGAGCATGATCCACTTGCGAATTCGTACCAACCGCATCGAGAAGCCTCCACAGGATGGAACCGCCTCGTCCTGAGGCGGGTCGGGGATGCCCGTCACGCGGGCATCAGAACTGATATCGGTATTGAACATAGAGCAGGTCGGGATCCTCGTCCGGCGGGCCGGTGCCGAAGATGAAGTCGCTGGCCCAGAAGTGCGAATACCCGAACAGCACCGACGCATGGGGATCCACCTGCCAGTTCACGGTCAGATCGAGCTCGTGCCCGATCTCGTCGCCGACGCCGCCATTGATGCTTCGCCGGGTGCGGGCACCGGCCGCATTATACAGGGCGTCGCGGTTCTTGTCCGTCCAGAAGGTGTGCCAGGCGATCCGGCAGGTGACCGGGTCGATCGGCTTGGCGGACACTTCGACGCGCTGGGCCCAGATGTTCTGCCGGCCGATCTCGTCGAGATACCCCAGGTAGTAGTGCCCGAATGGGAAAAGCTGGTTGAAGGTCTGGTGGGCACCGTCGTAGGGGTCGGCGTCACCGCTGGCGTAATCCAGCCCCGCGCCCACCCGCGGCACCCAGGGCAGGTTGCTCAGCGTGTAGCCGGTCTCCCCCGACCACATCCACGCCTGGATCACGTCGCCTGCCCAGGTGCCCCACTGCCCGGCCAGCTCGGTGTCGTAGTCCCAGGTGTGAACCCCGACCGGAGTCTTGCCCCCGAAGCGGCTCCCGATGGTGTGCACGGTGAGATCCCCGACATCGCCGGTGCGGACGTTGGCGTTGGCGGTGTCGGTCGTGTTGTTGAGCCCCAGGTAGTAGATGTCGATCTCGTGGTTGGGAATCCCTTTCCAGGTGGTGTACAGCCCGAAGAAGGAGACATCCTCGTCGTTGTCGTCCACGCTCTTGTCCTTGACCACCACCGGGCGGGCGTAGAACCCGTCGATCCAGATGTTCTGGTCATGCCAGAACAGCATGGCCCCGTCCCAGGCCCGGCGAACATTGGCCCAGTCCAGCGGGGAGACCAGCCGCTGCCTGCCGAGCTCCAGCTCGAACCGCCCGCCCCGGAAGGTCAGCGGCACCTCCTCGCCCAGGAAGCGCAGGTCGGCGAACATCTGGTGGGCGTCGAAGTGATCGGAGGGGTTGGGAACCACGGTCCCGTCGTGGTCCTCGATATCGGCGCTGACCCCTTCCACGAAGAAGCGGGCCAGCTTCCGGTACTGCACGTCGGCGTGATAGTAGTAGCGATGCAGGAAGAAAGTGTCCTCCGGCGTCGGCTCGGCACCGAACCGCTGATGCGTCATCGCCTCCATCCGCCCGCGGATTTCTCCACCCAGCCTCATGGTCAGGTCGTCGGTCAGGTGGATGCGCTTGATGGGGTCGAACAGATCCTTCTTGTACGATCCCTCCGGACCGTCCAGGTAACTGAAATCATCGTTCTGCCGCATGGAAGCGTACTTGGGTCCGGGCAACGGGCCCGCCGGCTCGGCGACATCCTCCGCCGGAGCCGTGGCGGGCGCTGGCCCGTCGGCCGGCTGGGTCGCGGAGGTCGATTGTGCGAGCAGCGGCGCCGCGCCGATCAGCACGGCCGCCAGGGTGGCGGGAAGTGCGACCTTCCACCTGTCCCGGAATCTGAAAATGGAGTTCTTGGTTGGGCCTGTGCAGCCGGTTTGCATCGCGGGCTCCAGTTGAAATGCTGATAGACGTTCAGCCCATGCCGAAGGAGTCTCTGGATGGCCAACGGGCGAGCCCCCGCGCCAGGGGATCCCGCGTGCCGTAAACTACTCAATTAACGGGGAATGGAGAGAACCTACTTGAGCGATTATTGAAGTATCCCCATGACCTCCGGGCAACGGATCACGGCACCGCTGCGGCCTTGAATGACGGACTACCGCCCGGGCCGGATCAGGCTGATGGGGATATCCAGCGGCTTCCCCGGCGGCGGCGCGGTCCCGGGCAGATCACCCGGGAGGACGGCCATGCCCGCCCGCCGCGTGGTCACCCGCACCGTACCCTGCCAGCCCACCCCGTAGGGCGAAGTGAGCACCGTGGTTCCGCCCAGCATCTCGTTGATCCCGGAGAGCGGAATGGGTGAACCCGCCAGCCGGCACCACTGCGCCGTGGTCACCGTGAACGTTCGCTCCCGCGACGGATCGGAAGCCACTTCGCCGTGCGCCGTCTTCAGGTAAAACGTCCGCCCGAGCTGGCTGACCTCGACCGCCAGCGACGCGGGCTCCTCCTCCCCGTATCGCACCCGGAACACGCCCACCGCCTCCGGCCAGGCCCGATCGAAGCCGTTGAGCGTCGCGACCATGCCCTCCGGCCCTCCCGCCGACCGCAGCGCCTCCAGCCGTGCCTTGTCGCACTCCACGCGGCCCACGCGGCACAGCGCCTGGAGGGCGGGCTCCCAAATCACCGGCTCTTCCGCCATCGCCAGCCGGATCAGCCGCACCCGCCCGGTGTGCTCCAGGGCTTTCAACGCCGCGCCGGCCGTGGCCACATCCTCACTCGACGCCAGCTCGACCACCGGCCCCAGCCGGCTGATCTCCCCGCACCCGATCAGGATGCCCGCCGCGTCGCGCATCAACGGGTCTTTCGCCGCCAGCACCCGGGCGATGATCGGCAGGTTGTCCTCGGTCACGGCCCCGGGGAACTTGCCGCAGAGGGTGTCGGGCTCGGCCCCGTCGGCCAGCCGCGCGGCCGCCCGGCGAACCACCGCCTGCTGGGCCCGCTCATCCCCGGTGGAGACCAGCGATCGGGTCAGCGCGCTGATCGCGTAGAACCCGATGGCGGCGATGGCCCCCATGGCCGCCAGGGTCAGTACCAGGCGGATGGGAATCACGCTGCCGACGCTCTTGCGCTCCGGCTCGGGCTTGGGCTTGGTGCGGTGGACGACGCCGGTGACCTGGTTGGCCCCGCACGCCGGGCAGGTCACCGTCCCCGGCTTCAGCGGGGCGTCGCAGATGATGCAGTGCTTGAGCTCCTGCTTGTCCTCCGGCACCTCCACGCCGATCCACGAATC
>CAYVVX010000133.1:0-10366 GCA_964455315.1 uncultured Planctomycetales bacterium
GCCGGCGGGGAGTCGGGCAAGCTCAGCGAGCGCTTCCTGGCCGATGCCGGGGCACCTCTGCTGGAGCGGTTCTTCCCGCGGGGCGTGCGCGACACCTTCGCCCTGAACCAGTACGACTGGCTGCGGCAGATCGCCGAGCCCGGCCATGTATGCGAAGCCGACGGGCGGCAGGGGCTGCTGGACCTGGCCGCCTCGTTCGCGATTCTGGAGTCCTCTTTGGCGAAGCGGACGGTCGGGCTGGATGAGATAGTCGCCGGGCGAGTCGACGCCTATCAGCGACCCATCAACGCCCACTACGGGCTGTGAGGCTCAGCCGCATACCTGGCTCGGCCCGGCCAAAGAAGCGATGCACACCAGTCTGTGCCGCATATTCACCAAATTAAACACGAGTGTGCCGTTGGCTAGATCATTGTGGTAGTTTAGGGTATTTTCCACCGTTGCGTCCTCCCTGTCATCGGGTACACTCAACTCCGGCAAGCGAGGGAAACCGGGTCGGCGGTCCAACGTCCGGCCTACAAGCCCCATCCGCGGTCCTCCCAACTCTTACGGAGGATCGTCTGTGAGACACGCCAGCGATGGAGAGATTGCCGCTCTGTGGGCCCGCTACCGGCGGGATGGCCAAGTCAGCGACCGCAACCTGCTCATCGAGCACTACGCCCGGCTGGTAGCGATCCAGGCCGCCCATTTCAGTCGCAAGCTTCCGGTACACATCGGGTATGACGACCTGCGCAGCGCCGGCTGGACCGGCCTGATGGAGGCCATCGAAGCCTTCGATCCCGCCCGCAGCGCCCGCTTCGAGACCTATTGCCGCAGCCGGATCGCCGGGGCCATCCTCGACTGGCTGCGGCATCGCGACGTCCAGTCGCGGACCGTCCGCACCTTCGAGAAGCAGCGGCAGCATCTCCAGCAGATGCTGGGCGACGAACTCGGCCGCCCGGCGTCGGATGACGAGCTGGCCGACCGGATGGATACCTCGCGCGAGCGCTACGACCGGCTGCTGCAGCGGTCGCTCCAGGGGCGCGAGGTGCAGTTCTCTTCGCTGGAGCCGGGCGCCACCGGTCAGCCGGCGACGGCGGACTGGCGGATCGACTTTCCGGACGAGACCGCGGAAGCGCCCTCCCTGCGGATCGAGCGGGCCATGCTGACCGAGTACCTGCTGCGCGGCCTGAGCCAGGACGAGCGGACGCTGTTGACACTCTATTACTATGAAAACCTGACCATGAAGGAGATCGCCCTGGTGCTCAAGGTGTCCGAGTCGCGGGTCAGCCAGATCCACACCGAGCTGATCGCCCGCCTGCGTATCCGGTTCCGCGGCAAGGACCGCGGGCAACTGGTGGCCTGAAGGGTGAACCTCCTTGGGCTGGCATGAGCATACCCAAAGAGGCACGGAGGGCGCAGAGAAAAGAGAACCGCGGAGACGCGAAGGACGCAAAGAAGAACAATCGAGTCATGAACAGCTGAATCCAGGAACAGGCTCGTGATTGGTGCTGTTCCGCCATGTGGATGATGGCTTCTGGTTTCGCAGGTTCAATGCCCTGTCTTCTTCGCGATCGTCGCGTCTCCGCGGTTCATCGCCTTCTTCGTATTCTCCGTGCCTCTGTGGCTGAATCCGCGATCAGGCCTTGCCCGGCACCGGGATGTGGGCTCGGATGTTGGCGTCGGTCAGTTCGTAGTTCGGGGGCGACAGTTCCAGGTCAGACTTCATGATGTCATCCCAGACCACTTCCTGGCCGGTGTAGGCCGAGGTGCGGATCATGATCGCGCACATGGTCGACTCGGCGACGTTTCTGGTTTCGTTCAGGTGGCTGCCGGAGCGGATCGCGTCGATCAGATCCTTGTGCTCCTGGACGTAGGGATTGAGGCCTTTCGCCCCTTTGAAGGTGGACATGCTGCTGATCCAGCCGTTGCAGTTGGACACGCCCTTGGTGCCGATGACCCGCTCGCTGACGTTGTCGGCGCAGCCGGAGATCTGGCGGCACTGGCTGTGGATGTGGACGTGGTTGGGATACTCGAAGTCGGCATCGAAGAAGTCGTACTGGTCGCCGGTCACGCGGCGCTGCCGGCCGCCCATGGCCACCACCTTGATGGGATGGGTGCCGATGACCCAGTTGATCACGTCGAGGTTGTGGACGTGCTGCTCGACGATGTGATCGCCGGACAGCCAGGCCCAGTTGACCCAGTCGCGGTGCATCCAGTCCATCTCCGACCAGCCGGCCTCACGTTTGCGGAACCAGAGCTGGCCCATGTTCCAGTAGCACTGCCCGGAGACGATGTCGCCGATGGCCCCGTCGTGAATGCGCTTGATGGTTTCGATGTAGCCGGCCTCGTGCCGCCGCTGGGTGCCGGCGGCGACGCAGAGGTTCTTCTTGTCGGCCGCTTCGCCCGCGACGAGCATCTTGCGGATGCCCACCGGGTCGACCGCCACCGGCTTCTCCATGAACACGTGCTTGCCGGCGGCGATGCAGGCCGGGAAGTGGATCGGCCGGTAGTAGGGCGGGGTGGCCAGGATGACGTAATCGACGTCGGTCTCCAGGAGCTTCTTGTACCCGTCAAAGCCCAGGAAGCAATGGTCGTCGGCGATCGGGTGCCGTTCCTTGAGCTCCCCGGCGTTGCGCAGCCCGTTGAGGCGATCCTCGAAGATGTCGCACAAGGCGGTGATCTTCACATCCGGATCGGCCTTCATCGCGTCCTTGACCGCGCCGCTGCCCCGGCCGCCGCAGCCGACCAGGCCGATCTTGAGCTCCTTCTTGCCCCGGGCGTTCTGAGCCGCCGCACTGCGGGTGCCGAGCACGGTACCGGCCGCGACCGCGGCGGCCACACCGCCGGTGGTCTTGACGAAGTCGCGCCGTGACAGACTGTCACTGTGATCATGCTGCATGAGACATCTCCCTCTGAAACGGACGGTGTGGAATACGCGCTGGGCCGGATCGGACGTTCACCGGCTCGAGTCGGCGTTCTCTCCGCAGGATCGGTTGCCGTTGATCGGCAGTCGAACCGTGCGGGCGAGTTGCCGAAGAAACGAAAACCATCATCGCGGAGCGGGCCGGGATGTCAACAAGGCGGGGCTGCAATCAAGAGCGTTCCGCGATCCCGGGCGGGGAGCATGGGCATGTGCCCGGGGTGGTCGGCGCGCAAAAAATGCGACGTGAGGAACAGGCTCGTTTCGCCCTTCAGAGTCTTCGGTGCCACTGCTCGAACGCCGGTGTCTCCACCGTCGCCCGTCCTCCCGGAATCAGCCTCTCGTCCAGAGTTCTCGTCCTGATCGAAGTATCGCCCTATGGGTTCGGCGATCCCGCCATGCCGTTGGGCCCGTTGCCCTCGGCTGAGCGGTTTTCCCTCGACAGGCCCGTCCGATCAACGTTTAATGGTCGATCGCACGACCCTCTCTGCGAGTTGGCCATCCGCGGAGTTTCACCCAGCGGTGCCTAGCCGGTCGCACGCGGCGAGCCGGCTCCTCTCTTGGGCTTTCGCTCCCTTCAGCACATCAGGCGTCGAAGGTCCACTCACGCGGGCATGCCGTCCCGCTGTGTTCCGTCTTCAGGGTTTGGTTACCCTCCTGACGGTTTACTCCCTTCGGTGCCGTGCCGGTCCTGTTTCGTACCGGCGGCGCTCATGGGATTCACCCTTCGGAGCATTGCCCCACCGGAAGGTAACCGGGACGTTTCCGCCACGGTGAGCCCACCTACCGTTTCTCCCGTCGGTATACCATCGCACGCAGGGTGCGAGGCCGGCCCGACGGGCCGCGGTTCCTGGGCTGTGACCCTCCCGGAAGTGTTCATGCCGATTTCGCTGGTTTAGGACGAAGCCGGATGAAAGCTCCCTTGGGTTTGGTCCTTCCAGGGTTCTCCCGAACCAGCCTGGACACGGATTTCGCCGCGTCTCCTCTCCCGCGCTTCTGCGACTGCTGATTGGATCAACCGCCGCCGGCGCCTCAGAGTGTCGATCAGCCGGTTCCTGGTCTCATCCTTTCGCCGACCGAAGCCGACGGGTCGGACAAGACGACCCTCTTAGGATTTCCGCACCGTTACGTTCCCGATTCATTCGGACGCCCGGCCGGTCGGGCTTATGTGTTCGCCTCTCGCCGCGCCGCACATTGCTGCCGACAGTCCAGCGATCTTTGACCGACCTGACGTTCCTGCCTGAGCTGTTCGGGATCGGCTTCGGTGCCGAGCCTTTGCGACCCTCACGTCGCAATCAAAATCTATCACAGAAAACGGGCTCCGGCAACATGAATCTGCTTGACGAAAGAAACTCACAGGCACCGCACTTGGGCCGCGCCCCCGGCTCCACAGCGGGGTCACCCACAAGGGGTTGGGGTTGAAGCCCGCCGCGGGCGATGCCCAGATTTTCATCATTTTTTTGAGGATCTCGGAATCTCACAACGGCGGGGGAACGCCGCCCTTGCCGGCTTCCCGGCCGGGCAGGTCAGAGCAGGTTGGCTGCCAGCTCCGCCAGCGCGCTCCGCTCGCCCTTGCGCAGCTCGACGTGGGCGGCGATGGCCTGATCGCGAAAGCGGTTGACCAGGTAGGCGAAGCCGTTGCTGTTGGCGTCCACGTAGGGGTTGTCGATCTGGTAGGGATCCCCCGTGAGGACGATCTTGGCGTCCTGGCCCATGCGGGTGATGACCGTCTTGACCTCCAGCGGGGTGAGGTTCTGAGCCTCATCGATGACCACGAAGCGGTTGGCGATGCTGCGACCGCGGATGTAGGTCAGCGGCTGGATCTCCAGCAGGCCTGAGCGGAGCAGCCCAGCGCCGTCGGTGTGGCCCTTGATGGCCCCGCCGACATCGACCAGGTAATCGACCGTGTCCACCACCGGCTTCATCCACGGGTCCAGCTTCTGCTCGATGTCGCCGGGAAGATACCCAAGGTCGCGCCCCAGCGGAAAGATGGGGCGGCAGATCAACACTCCGCGATACTGCCGCTTCTTCAGCGTCAGGTACATCGCGGCCGCAATCGCCAGCAGGGTCTTGCCGGTGCCGGCCTTGCCCATCAGGGTGACCAACTGGATGCGTTCGTCCAGCAGGGCGTCCATGGCGAAGTACTGTTCCTTGTTGCGAGGCTTCACGCCCCAGAGGGCCCCTTCGCTGGGTTCCGACAGGCTGACCAGTGACGCTCCGTCGATTGCCACCCTGGCCAGGGCGGACACACGGCTGCCATTCTCGCCGCGAAGCAGGAGATACTCGTTGGGATTGAGCGACGCGAACCCGTCGGGAAGCGCGGTCTGCTGCCGGGTCCGCAGTTCCTCCAGCGCTTCCGCCGGCAGGGTATGCTCCACCTGCCCGGAGTAGAGGTCCGACAGCTTGACCCGGTCGGATTCATAGTCTTCGGCCCGAATCCCGGCCGCGTCGGCCCGGATGCGCAGGTTGATGTCCTTGGTGACGATCACTGCGGGCGTGTCCGGCTCGGCCAGATGAATGGTCTGGGCGACGCGGAGAATCTCGTTGTCGGCGTGATCGTGCCCGTTGTGCATCAGGCGGTCGGGCTCACAGTAGACCCGGAGCTGCCCGCCGTTGTTGAGGGGGATGCCGGAGGAGAGGCTCTGATCGCCGCGCAGGGCGTCGAGCAGCCGAACCACGGCCCGGGCGTTGTAGCCGCGGTCGGTCATCTCCTTCTTGAAGCGGTCGATCTCGGTGATGACGCCGATGGGAATGATGACCGTGTTGTCCGCGAACTGAAAGATCGAGTTCGGATCGTGGATCAGGATGTTGGCGTCCAGGATGTAGTTCTTACGCATAGGCGCACGAGTATAGCCATCCGCGATGAGCGGCGGCAAACGATTCCTCCATTGCACGGCCTCCCGGGCGCACGCCCCCTTGACCCGCGTGGCGGGGAGTTCTACGTTGTTCCCTCGGTCCGAAGAGAAACTCACAGGCGAGGAGCGAGCGCATGCGCGGCGGGCGATGGTGGTGGCAGGGGCTCTGGGCGGCGACAGTCGTCCTGCTGGCCGGGTTCATCGGTTGGAATCGGTTCTCAGCCGCCACCGAGGGGGGCACCTCATCCGGTCCCGCGGCCGTGTCGGCGTCTCGGCCGGAGGCGGCAACAGACTCCCGGCCGGCGAGCAGGCCCGCGGCCCGCAGGGCGGGGGTGGCGCTGGTGGACTGGGCGACGGTGGTGCAGAGCCACCCCGACTACAGTCGCCTGGAGCAGAAGTTCGCCGGCCGCCGGGCGGAGATCCAGGCCCTCACCGAGGCGGGCGAAACCGAGAAGGCCCGCGAACTGTCCGCGGAAACAGAGCAGATCCGCAAGGAAGCAGTGGCCAACCTGTTCAAGGACATTGATGGAGCCATCAAGCTCATTGCCGACCGCGACCACTATGATGTGGTCACCGGGCAGGTGGTTTTCCTGCAGGACGGAGTCGAGGTGCCCGACATCACCACCGAGACGCTTGAAAACCTTCGGAAGATCACCGCCCAGCCGGAAAGCCGGCCCGCCGCGACGCAGACCACCGGGTCCTGAGCGGCCGCGTGGCTGTGACCTGGGCGTGGAGCAGGCGGGGCTGGATGCCAGGAATGCCGTAACCGAGATGGTCGACCAGGTGGAAGTCGCGGAACCCTATCGCCGCCTGCTGGAAGAGGCGCGCCTGGACGGGATTGACGCCGCGTTCCGGTATCGCGACGGCGAGCGGCTGGACAAGCCTGGTCTGGCGGGGTGGCGTCAGCGCTGGAGGCTGCGTCTGCCCGGCGGATCGAAGCACGCGGGCACGCTCCTGTATCTCAAGCGGTTTCTCGCCCCGCCGCTCAGCAGCCAGTGGGAACGCTGGCGCCAGGGCTGGTGGCGGGCCAGCACGGCCCGAATCGAGTGGGAAAACAGCCGGACCCTGGCCGGCCTGAACATCCCCGCGACGCGGGCGGTCGCCTGCGGCCAGCGGATGGTCGGCCCGTGGGAACGGTGCAGTTACCTGCTGCTCGAGGAAGTGGCCGGCGAGTCGCTGGAGAAGTGGGTGCCCGCGCACCTGCCGCCGCTCGGAGAGGAACCGGAGCCTGCCGTGCGGCGGCGAAAGCTGGACGAGCTGGCCAGCCTGGTGGGCGCGTTTCATGCCGCGGGCTTTGTGCATCGCGACCTGTATCTGTGCCACGTGTTCCTGAAGCCGGACGGGGGGTTCTGCCTCATCGACCTGCAGCGGGTGTTCAGGCCGCGGTGGCGGCGGCGGCGTTGGATGGTGAAAGATCTGGCGGCATTGCATCTGTCCACACCGGCGGAGTGCGTGGGCAGGGGCGAGCGGCTGCGGTTCCTGTGCCGCTACCTGCGGACGTGCGGCCTGCCGGAGGATGCCCGGCGGCTGCTGCGTTCGGTGGAACGTAAGACACGGCGGATGGCACGATGAATGTCGCGGTGGTGATGGAACGGGTGGAAGCCTGGCGCGGCGGCGCCGAAACCTCCACGCTGCAGTTTGCCCATCACCTCGCCCGGCAGGGCGTGGAGGTCAGCGTGCTGACCACCACGCTGGCACCGTCCACGCCGGCCATGAAAATCATTCCGCTGGTCACCAACGGACGACTCCGCTCGCGGCGAACCCTGCGCTTCGCCCGCGAGGCGGCGGAGTACGTGCGGGCTCATCCGTTTGACATCGTCCACGCGATCACGCCCTGTCAGGCGGCCGACGTGTACGAGCCGCGCGGCGGGACGGTGCCGGAAATGCTGGCCCGCAATCGGGCCTTGCGCCAGGACCGGCTGCGTCGCGGGCTCAAGGGACTTGGCCAGAAGACCAACCTGAAGTACCGCGCCCTCGCGAAGCTGGAGGGCGAGTTGCTCACCCGTAAGCCCGCGCCCTGGGTGATCGCCATCTCCGGCTACGTCGCCCGGCAGGTAAAGACGCACTATAACGTCGAGCCGGACAGGATCCGCGAGGTGTTCAACGGTGTCGATCCCGACACCAGCGACGCCACCGAACGCGAAGAGCATCGCCGCGAGATCCGCAGACAGCTCGGCGTTCTCCCGCAGAGCCTGCTGCTGCTGTGCGTGGCCCATAACTTCAAGCTCAAGGGTGTCGGACGGTTGATCGAGGCGCTGGCACTGGTACGCCGCGGCCGCAGCGCGCATGCCGGCGACACCTACGCGGTGATCGTCGGCCGTGACAACCCCGCCGGTTTTCAGAAGCTCGCCGAGGCACACGGCGTCGCCGACCGGGTGTTCTTCACCGGCCCGACCCAGCGCATCGGGGCCTTCTTTCACGCCTGCGACGTGCTGATTCATCCCACCTACTATGATCCGTGCAGCCGGGTGGTGCTGGAGGCGATGTCCGCGGGGCTCCCAGCGATCACCACCCGCTTCAACGGAGCCTCCGAGAAGATCGCCGAGGGCGGCAACGGCTTCGTCATCGAGGCCCCCGACGACGTCGCGGCGCTGGCCGACCGGATCGAGCGGCTGGCCGACGACGCGGTCCGTCAGGCCTTCGCCGCCCGGGCCCCCGAGGCCATCTCCGGCGCGACCATGGAAGAACACGCCGCCGGCGTCCTGCGCATTTACGAGGAGATCGTTCGCAGCGGCCAGCCCCGCGCGGGCGGCTATCGCTGAGGAGCCCTGCCGAGATGACGAGCCTGTTGCTGGTGGTGGTGGCGTACCTGGTCGGGGCGATCCCCTTCGGGCTGCTGGTCGGGATGGCCAGGAAGGTGGACATCCGCAGGCACGGCAGCGGGAACATCGGGGCCACCAACGCGGGACGCGTGCTGGGCCGGCCGTACGGCATCCTGGTGTTCGTGCTCGACTTCCTCAAGGGTGCCGTCCCCGCACTGGTCGGCGGGTGGTGGCTGGCGGATCACCACGCGGACCTGATGACCGCCCACCTGTGGTGGATCGCGGTCGCGGGGGCGGCCATCCTGGGGCACATGTTCCCGGTCTATCTCGGCTTCAAGGGAGGCAAGGGCGTGGCCACCTCCCTGGGCGTCCTGCTGGGCATGTATCCCTACTTCACCTGGCCGGGCGTGATCGTGTTCGCGCTTTGGACAGTTCTAACGCTGGTCACCCGATATGTCTCGGTCGGCTCCATGGTGGGCGCGGGGGCGTTCCCGCTCATCTTCGCCGGCATGGCGTATTATCGGTCGGCCGAGTGGGGTGGCTTCGCCGTGCTGTGGCCGTTGTACGCCTTCAGCTTGGTCATCGCCGCACTGGTGTTGTATCGTCATCGTACCAACCTGCGAAGGCTGTTGGCGGGGACCGAGTCGAAGATTGGCGGGGCTCGTGGGGAAACGGGCTCGGCGGTTTGAGGAGCAGCAAGCCAATGACGTCTGTATTTCTGCCGCGCGGGGCGCGGCCGTTGATGCTGTGGGGTGTGTCGGGCCTGCTGGCCATCGCAGGCAGCAGCCTGGGCGACGATAAGCCGGCGACGATGCCGGCCACTGCGCCGGCGACCCGTCCGGCGACACAACCGGCCACCCGTCCGGCTCCGGACACCGTACTGGTTCGGTTCGGCAACGAGGCCTTCATCACACAGGGCGACTGGGACCGCGAGACCCTGGGCATGACCCTGGAAGAGTACGAGATCAACAAGTTTTACATCGGACTGGTCATGGGCGAAGTCCGGCGGCTGCAGCTCTATCTCGACGATCACCCCGAGCTGGTGCCGCAGGAGCGCCTGGACGAGGAAATCGAGCGTTTGCTGCGCTCCGCCAGGGTGGAGACCATCGACGAACTCAATGCACTCATGGTGGAGCGGGGCAGCAGCTTCGCGGAAGTACGCGAACAGGTCCGCCTGAAACTCGGCCGCACGGCCATCATCCTGCGCGGCATCGAGGCCGGCAAGGATGATGCGGCCCTCACTAAACTGTACCAGCAGGATCCGGACAAGTATGGCGACGCGAAGGTTCAGATCCGTCACATCATGCTGCTGACCTATCCCTGGGACACGCCCGAGCAGCTCGCGGAAAAGCGGGCCCGGCTGGAGAAGATGAAGCGGCAGATCGAAGCTGGTGAGAAGAAGTTCGAGGACTTCATCCCGGAGAGCGAGGTGACCCAGCGTCTGCCGGCCGGCGATCTCGGTTTTGAGCCGCAGATCATCAGTCGGGTGCCGGACGCCATCCCCCAGGCGGCCTTCCCGCTCAAGCCCATGGAGATGACCATCGTCCGCAGCACGCACGGGCTGCACCTCGTCCAGGCAGGGCAGAAGCAGCCCGCGTGGCGGCCTATCGAGGAGGCCAAGCACTACATGCGGATCTGGATGGAGGCCAAGGCCTTCCGCGACGCCATGGACGAGGTCGAGGCGAAGTATCCCATGATCGGCGTGCGCGAACCCGCGCCGCCGGATCAGGGCCCGGAAGCCATGGCTTTGCGGGAGAAGGCCAAGGAACCGCCGCCGCCCAGGACCGCCTCCAGCCGGCCGGCGGGACGCTCGCCGTCTACCCGGCCCGGCGGTGTTCGGCGGCCGGTGA